>PAMO01000015.1 GCA_002707325.1 Gammaproteobacteria bacterium | reverse complement strand
TTTGCTGCTTAATTGTTTCAACAACTTCTATACTCATATAGTTATACTCTCTATTTTAACCTGGCATAAAACAAACTGAGGGGTGGCTTGCCACCCTGAAAAGTTATTCTAGCACTCCAATGAAAGACGGAACACAATTCGACGAGTTTAATCGCATTATCGACCGGTCTGGCACATATTCAAGTAAATGGGACAGATATTCAGGGTCAGAAATACTCCCTTTTTGGGTAGCGGACATGGATTTTGCGACCCCTGATTTCATAAGGCTAGCCATACAACAGCGGCTTGACCACCCAGTACTTGGGTATACACGACAACCTACCGAACTTAACCAAGCATTTCTCTCTTGGCTAAAACGCTCTCAAAATTGGGAAGCGAAAGAAGAGTGGATAGTCTGGATTCCTAGTGTCGTCGCTGGATTGAACATAGCGGCAAAAAGTTTAGCAAAACCCAATGGCTCAATAGCTGTTCCTACTCCTATTTATTATCCATTTCTCGATGTACCAAGAAATGCGGGGCAACAAGCTAAGCGAATCCCTCTCGTAAAATCAAATAACAAATGGGTCATGGACTTTGATAGATTAGAAAAAGCTTGTGATAAAAATACCTCACTATTATTGCTGTGTAATCCGCAAAATCCGACGGGAAGAATGTACAGCCGAGATGAGCTTGATCAGCTGGCTGAGTTTTGCATAGACCATAACATCCACTTATGTTCGGACGAGATTCACTGCAGTCTGCAGCTTGACCCCAATCTAGATCATACCTCGATAGCTAGTCTAGATGATGTGATTGGCCAAAAAACAATTACATTATTTTCCATTACCAAGACCTACAATATTCCTGGCCTAAGTGCAGCTGTAGCAGTAATACCGAATGATGTCATAAGGAATAATTTTATAACTACACAGCGTGGCTTATCTACCGACATGGGCCCATTGACACTAGCTGCAAATCTGAGTGCCTTAAATGATGAAAGTGAGTGGGTTCCGTCGCTTCTGCAATATCTTCGGAATAATCATAAACTCGTACTCGAAACTCTTGGACAAAGAATGACCCCAGTAGAAGGTACTTATTTAGCTTGGATAGACCTCCAAGATCTGAATCTTAAACAACCAGCACGAACGTTGGAAAAATATGGTATTGGTCTATCAGAGGGGGAAGCTTTCGGATCTCCAGGATATGTGCGCTTTAACTTCGCGTGCCCTAAACCGATACTAGTCGAGGGCCTGAGCCGTCTTGCTAATGCTCTTGCCGAGCTGGAGCGAAGACTTTAGACCTGTTGATATACGCGTTAGCCTGGATTACGATTGAATTTAGTTGGGCAGCAAAGCTGCCTTTTTGCGTTTTAGAGGCGCCGAAATGAACCATATTATGGAAACCTATGGACGACTGCCGGTTAGTTTTGTAAGCGGGGCTGGCTCCTACCTGACAGATACAAGCGGAAAACAATACCTTGACGCTTTATCAGGGATAGCTGTTTGCGGGCTTGGCCATGCGCATCCAAAAGTTTCAGAAGCAATAAAGCAACAAGCCGCAACTCTTGTGCATACTTCAAATCTTTATGGAATCCCGTTGCAAGAGAGACTAGCCCAACGCCTCTGCGCGTTATCAGGTATGGATAAGGTCTTTTTTTGTAATTCTGGCGCCGAAGCGAATGAAGCAGCTATAAAAATTGGCAGGCTCTATGGTCATAACAGGCAAATTAACAATCCTACGATAATAGTTGCCGATGACAGCTTTCACGGACGCACCATGGCAACCCTCTCTGCGACTGGCAACGCAAAAGTACGCGCAGGATTCGGACCACTAGTATCGGGGTTCATCAGGGTACCGTTCAATGATCTCGGAGCTATTGAGCACATAGCTGAAAATGATGAGGAGGTAGTAGCCATAATGGTTGAACCTGTTCTGGGTGAGGGTGGCATTATTATCCCTAACAACAACTATCTCGCTGAGTTAAGACAGATATGTGATAAAAATAAATGGTTGCTGATACTAGATGAGGTACAGACAGGGAATGGTCGAACAGGAACTTTCTTTGCTTATCAGCAAGAATCCATCTTGCCAGACATTGTCACGACTGCAAAAGGCCTGGGCAATGGATTCCCGATTGGAGCTTGCATAGCTAAAGGCGTGGCATCTGAAATTCTTATCCCTGGGAAACATGGGTCTACCTTTGGTGGCAATCCATTAGCTTGTGCTGCGGCAAATGCAGTTCTAGATACGCTGGCCGAGGATGATCTTATGAATCGAGCTAGAGACCTTGGAAATCATATAGTTTCTGGCCTCAAAACTGCTCTGAGTGGTAATAACCGAGTAGTGGATATAAGAGGCAAAGGCCTCATGATAGCTGTTGAAATGGATACTCCATGCCCTAATTTAGTAACCACCGCTCTAGAAAATGGAATTCTTATAAATGTAGCCAGAGATAATGTGGTCAGATTGCTGCCTCCTCTTACACTGCGCGATGATGAAGCAGACCACCTAATAGCTAAAGTGGCCCATGTAGTCCGGTCTTTGGTGTGATAAAAAATGAATAAGAAACACCATTTTCTCAGTTTACTAGATCATTCCCCAGAAAACTTGAAACAGATTATCGCGCGAGCGCATCAGTTAAAGAAGGAGGCCAATAGAACCTATAGGCCTTTGATTGGACGCACAGCGGCTCTCTTGCTTAGCTTAAACTCAACACGAACTAGAGTAGCGTTTGAAACCGGTATGTCGGAATTAGGTGGGCATACCATCGTTTTGAATCCGAATGAAACTCAACTTGGTCGAGGCGAACCAATCGAAGACATGGCAAAAGTCCTCTCAGAAATGGTCGATGTGATTATAATTCGTACTTTAGAACAAAATGAAATAGATACTTTTGCTAGATTTTCCGATATCCCGGTCATCAACGCAATGAGTTCTAAGTTACACCCATGCCAACTACTTGCTGATATCCAAACTTTCGAAGAGTTAAAAGGTCCTATTGAGGGAAAAACAGTAGCTTTTCTTGGCGATGGTAACAATATGTGTAATTCATATATTAACGCCGCACACCAATGGGATTTTAATCTCAAAATAGCCTGTCCCATAGGTTACGAACCTGACTCGGAATTCTTACAAAATTTTACCAATACTACTCTTACGGACGATCCCGTTGAAGCCACAGAGAACGCCGATTTAGTTGTCACCGATGTCTGGTCTTCCATGGGATACGAACAAGAAGCAAATGAGCGAAAAAAGATTTTTTCACCATACCAAGTAAATGAATCTCTACTGGATAAAGCTAAGAAAGATGCTATTTTTATGCATTGTCTACCAGCCCACCGCGGTGAAGAAATAAGCCATAACTTGCTGGATGACCCGCGATCTGTTGTCTGGCAAGAAGCTGGGAACAGGCTTCATAGCCAAAAGGCCCTGCTAGAATTTCTCCTTACAGAAGGGTAGCTTCTCTTTGATTAGCTAAGCGCCTGCAGCGCCATTATGGTAGCAATGCCCGCTTTACAGCTGAGCGCCAACTACCAAGCATAGAATCCCTTTTGGCGATAGCTATCGAGGGTCTATATGAGCTATCCAAAGACCATCTTTCGGCTATTTCATCAAGTTCCGAAATCATGCCAGATCCTAACCCTGCCAACATTGCGGCCCCCAGTATTGTGGTTTCCGTATCCCCTGGCCTTTCCACTGGCAAGCTCAAAATATCGGAAAGGAATTGACAAAACCAACTATTAGATGCCATCCCACCATCGACGCGAAGCTCTGAAACAATAGCCTCATCGGCCAAAATCGCTTCAATTAGGTCAGCCGTCTGAAAGCCAATACTTTGAAGAGTCGCAGTCACAATATCATTTGTAGTGGTATCTAACGTCAGTCCCGCGATCAAAGCTCGAGAATCAGGAGCCCAATAAGGCGCGCCCAATCCAGTAAAAGCTGGAACCACGACGACCCCTTTTACGTGGTCGTCAGTTTTCTGGGCAATAACCTCTGTTTCTTCAACAGTTTTAATTAGCCCCAGATTATCACGTAACCATTTGATGGCTACACCAGCAGAAAAGATACTCCCCTCAAGTGCATAAATGGGCTGACCGGCCAATTGATAAGCTATAGTTGTTAGTAAATTATGTTTTGACTTTAATCGATTAGTACCAGTATTCACCATCGCGAAGCATCCAGTACCATACGTAATTTTAGTCATCCCCGGCGAGAAGCAAGCCTGGCCGATTAAAGCTGCTTGCTGGTCTCCTGCAACCCCAGTTATCGGTATCTCCTTACCGAAATACTCTCCAGATACTTGACCAAATAGAGCGGAACTATCATGCACTGTCGGTAACATCGAATGAGGAACCCCAAAAAAGTCTAGTAACTGATCGCTCCACATTAAAGAATCTATATCATATAACAGAGTTCTAGAGGCATTTGTCGCATCAGTAACGTGCGAGGCTCCTTTAGTTAATTTCCATATAAGATAAGTATCTACCGTCCCAAAGCATAAATCTCCGGACTCAGCTCTTTCACGAACGCCAGCAATATTTTCTAGTATCCATTGAACCTTAGTGGCTGAAAAGTATGGGTCTATTAATAGGCCCGTTATACTATTGATGACTTCCGCTATTTCATGAGTTGTTAGTTCTTCGCAACGATCAGCTGTTCGCCTATCTTGCCAAATGATTGCGTTGTAGACACTCTCTCCCGTTTGGCGATCCCAAACTAATGCCGTCTCTCGCTGATTAGCAATGCCTATGCATGTCAGGTCCAGCCCGCGAAGTCCTGAGACTTTAAGAGCTTCTCTAGCAGCCGCTAGACTTGTGTCCCACAAAACCTCTGGAACCTGCTCGACCCACCCGTCTCTTGGAAAGATATTATCGTATTCCACTTGCCCCCTTCCTAAGGCAAGCCCATTTCTGTCGAAAATAGTTGCTTTAGAACTAGAGGTACCTTGATCTAATGCTAAAATATAAGTCATATACCTATCTTATAGCCTATCTCAACACAACATATAGTGTTTCTCTGATAGCCTATTTAATCATTTATTAGCTGGATTATAATATGCACAGGTTGTACACAGTATATCAATAGAAAACCCACCAAAATTCCCCAACCTAGCCCCTTGCAACTAGAGCGTATTGGATTTATCTTGTGCCAATAAACTAAATTGATCAGGAAATAACACAATATGTTGGGTTTTTTATAGCCCTATCCTTTTTCAACACGTAGTATTAGGTAACTAGCAGGTGAATCAATGATAAGCCCTAGATACATTGAAAGAGAAACCAAGTTTTAGGGATAAGGCTTTGGAAAGGAGAAAAGGAAGTATTAAAACGTACCACAATATATAGTGTTTTTGAGATAGCACCATATGAAGGGGAATTAAATGGGAATTGATAGGGTAGGAGCACGTATTAGACATGCTTGAGGAAACATCAGGAGATATACAAAAGGAGCCAATAAAAAGCAAAGAACCATTAGATAACCAAGCTCTAGCGCCAACAATAGCTGCTACAGCACCTGGGGATTTAAAAGTGATAAAACGTAATGGGTCAGTAGTCCCATACGATGCGGATAAAATTACTGTAGCTCTCACAAAAGCCTTTCTGGCTGTTGAAGGGGGAACAGCTGCAGCCTCGCCTCGCATACGCTCTTTAGTAGCTGAATTCACATCACAAGTAACAAACACCTTCAAAAGGCGGTTTCCTTCCGGTGGGACAATTCATATAGAAGATATTCAGGATCAAGTAGAACTAGTCCTGATGAGATCAGGCGAGCACAAAGTTGCTAGAGATTACGTGCTGTATCGAGAAGAGCGAGCGAAAGTCAGAGCTGAAAGCCAACCAGCTGCAAACAATGAGGAAGAGCTAGAGTTTAGCGTGCGCTTAGAGGATGGATCAACCAAAGCACTAGACATGAAACGGATACGGACGTTAGTAAGTGAAGCCTGCGAAAACCTAACAGATGTAGAGGCTTCTAAAGTCCTAGACCAAGCTACCAATAATATGTATGACGGCATAGCAGAGCAAGATGTAGCCACCTCACTACTCATTGCTGCTCGGACGTTAGTTGAAGAAGAGCCTAACTACACCTATGTCACAGCCAGACTTCTATTAGATCAATTACGACATGAAGCCCTGCGTTTTCTTGGGGCAGGAACTAATGATAGATATCAAGCGACCCAAACTGAAATGGAGAGTTTATACGGCGAAGCCCTGGCAAAATTTATAGAAAAAGGGATCGAATTAGAGCTGCTTGACCCCGATCTCAACAGCTTTGACATGGAAAGGTTAGGAAAGTCTCTAAAACCCGAAAGAGACTTGAATTTTAGTTACCTAGGCCTTCAAACCCTATACGACAGATATTTCATACACTGGGAAGAAACTCGTTTTGAGCTTCCTCAAGTGTTTTTCATGCGAGTAGCCATGGGATTAGCAGCAAGTGAAGAAGATAAAAATACTAGAGCGATCGAGTTTTATGATCTTTTATCCTCTTTTGATTATATGAGCTCAACGCCAACATTATTTAATGCTGGGACCTTACGGCCCCAGCTTTCATCATGTTTTCTAACCACAGTGCCTGACGACCTAGAGGATATTTACGGGGCGATTAAAGATAACGCTATGCTATCAAAATGGGCCGGAGGATTAGGAAATGATTGGACTCCAGTTCGAGCACTAGGATCTTATATAAAAGGGACGAATGGAAAATCACAAGGAGTAGTCCCGTTTTTGAAAGTCGTTAATGATACAGCTGTCGCCGTTAACCAGGGCGGCAAACGAAAAGGCGCGGTTTGCTCCTATCTGGAGACATGGCACCTGGATATAGAAGAATTTCTAGAGCTAAGAAAAAATACGGGCGATGATCGTCGTAGAACACATGATATGAATACGGCTAATTGGATTCCTGACTTGTTTATGAAGAGAGTAAGTCAAAACGCAGATTGGACGCTTTTTTCACCGAATGATGTGCCCGAACTGCATGACCTTTATGGGAAAGCATTCGAAGCAAAATATGAGCAATACGAGGAATTAACGCGAACCGGGGAACTTCAACTTTTTAAAAGGGTCCCCGCAGAAGAGATTTGGAGAAAAATGCTTTCCATGCTTTTCGAAACTGGGCACCCATGGATCACCTTCAAAGATAGCTGCAACGTCAGGTCGCCGCAGTCCCACATTGGGGTAGTTCACTCATCAAACTTGTGTACAGAAATAACTCTCAACACATCTAAAGAGGAAATTGCCGTATGCAACCTGGGCTCGGTAAATCTCGCCCAGCACATTGTAAATGGCCAACTAGATGAAGAGAAACTCAAGCAAACCGTTCGTACGGCAGTTCGAATGCTGGACAACGTAATCGATATAAATTACTACTCTGTCCCACAAGCACGAACCTCCAACATGCGTCATCGGCCGGTAGGTCTGGGCATGATGGGATTCCAAGATGCTCTCTATAAATTACGAATTCCATATTCAAGCGAACAAGCCACTGAGTTCGCAGATCGCTCAATGGAAGCCCTGAGTTACTATGCTATTGAAGCATCTAGTAACCTAGCTGAGGAAAGAGGTTCTTACGCTAGCTTCTCCGGATCACTTTGGAGTAGAGGAATTCTACCAATTGACTCCCTAAAACTCTTAGAGAAAGAAAGGGGCTCCGAATTCTTAGATGTCGATTTTAATACACGCTTGGATTGGGACAAGTTGCGCAGCCAAGTGCAAGTAAAAGGCATGAGAAACTCGAATGTAATGGCGATCGCTCCAACTGCTACAATAGCAAATATAACAGGCGTCTCTCAGTCGATAGAACCTACTTACCAAAATCTATATGTAAAATCTAATTTATCGGGTGAGTTTACAGTGGTGAATCCCTACATGGTGCGCGATCTAAAAAACCTCGACCTTTGGGACAAGGTCATGGTTAACGATCTAAAATACTACGACGGCAGTGTCGAGCAGATAGAGCGCGTACCAGAAGAGCTGAAACATTTATATGCAACCGCCTTTGAGGTCGAACCCCGGTGGCTAGTGGATGCAGCCAGCCGCCGTCAGAAATGGATAGATCAGGGTCAATCGCTCAACCTATACATGGCAGGTGCTTCTGGTAAAAAACTCGATATCACCTATCGAATGGCCTGGCTTAGAGGGTTAAAGACAACGTATTATCTTCGAGCGCTGGGAGCAACTAGCACCGAAAAATCCACCCTGAGTCGAGGCACGCTTAATGCCGTAGCAGCTAATACCGAAAAAAGTAAGGATGAAAGTTTTGAGATAACACAAAACGAAGCAGCAGAGGTGCCATTAGCATGCTCAATAGATGATCCTGATTGTGAAGCATGCCAATAAAGGAGCAAAGTAAATGTTAAGTTGGGACGAATACAACAACAATGATGAGGCTATTAAACCACCAAGGCTGCCGGAAGAAGTGGGTTCAACGCCTATAGAAACCAAGCTAGATCGGCCGACAGAGATAGCGCCAGTCGAAGAAGAGAGAGAACCCAATACCCCACCTCAATTAGAAGCTAGCGTGTTGAATCGAGAAACGCCAAATACAGAAGATCAAAATAATTTCGAAAAACACCGTGTTGACGAAGAAACAAAAGCCGAAAAGGATGAATATCAGCGAGTCACTGTCGACCAGAAGAGAATGATAAATTGTAGAGCAGATCTCAACCAACTAGTCCCATTTAAATATGATTGGGCATGGCAAAAATACCAAGATGGCTGTGCGAACCATTGGATGCCTCAAGAAGTTAACATGACAGCAGACATAGCACTCTGGAAATCGGAAGCTGGATTAACGAGCGATGAAAGAACAGTAGTTAAAAGGAGTCTAGGATTCTTCTCAACCGCAGACTCCCTAGTAGCCAATAATTTAGTACTAGCTATATATAGACTTATCACAAACCCAGAGTGCCGACAGTATTTGCTAAGGCAAGCATTTGAAGAAGCCATCCATACCCATGCCTATCAGTACTGTATTGAGTCCTTGGGAATGGATGAGGGAGAGATCTTCAACATGTATCATGAGGTCCCTGCGGTAGCACGGAAAGCTTCTTGGGCCCTCAACTATACTAAAGAAATATCCGAACCAACCTTCCAAACTGGAACAATAGATTCTGATAAAGCTTTACTAAAAAACTTGATCGCCTATTACTGCGTCCTGGAAGGCATCTTTTTTTACTGTGGATTCACACAAATACTTTCTATGGGCCGATTGAATAAAATGACGGGCACATCAGAACAGTTCCAGTACATCCTTAGAGATGAATCTATGCATGTTAATTTTGGAATAGATGTTATCAACCAAATAAAAATGGAAAATTCAGCTCTATGGGATGAAGAAATGCAATCTTTAGCAAGAGGGATGATTTTAGAGGGCACACAATTAGAAGTAGATTATGCTAAAGACACAATGCCACGAGGTATGCTTGGCATGAACGCAAATATGATGGAAGAGTACCTGCAGTTCATAGCGAACCGTAGACTCGCTCAATTAGGGCTACAAGAGCAATTCCCATCAGTAAAGAATCCTTTTCCTTGGATGTCGGAAATTATGGATCTTAAAAAAGAAAAGAACTTTTTCGAAACACGCGTCACAGAATATCAAACTGGTGGAGCCCTCAGCTGGGACTAAATAGCGCTATTAAAACGCTTTCTATAGATTCCTTAGCTGTATGAGAATTTTCTTTAATTCTTGCAAGAAAGTTATAGGCTGATCCAGGAATAAATGGTGCTGAGCGTCCTTCAAAGCAGTTGCCACAAGATCTTCCCCAACCAAGGTTCGCATATATTCCTCCGAACGTGACGAGAACAATTCACTGTTTTCGCCATAGATAAGCCCTACAGGCAATGTCAAGTTTTCATAATCAGCAGTGCTTCGTTCTATGTCCGCCATAGATTCTAGTAAGTCTTCATCGAACTTCCACGCCCAGCCACCTTCAATCTGCATTAAGGAATTACGTGCTATATATTCCAATATATAGAGATTAGAGCAATCTTGGGGTGGCTGAAGTCGAAATCGTCCTAGAGCTGTCTTCTTATCTGGATAAATCTTAGCGCGCCGGCCTCCCATATCAGGTCTCTCAGGTATAATTTCGTCTGGATGCCTCAAACCAGAATCAAGCAAAATAACTGAGCCAAATCGATCTGGATAGATATTGGCTGACTTTATAGCCACGTTACCCCCAAAACTATGAGCTACCAGGGCGACCTGTTGATCAAATTTACAATAATCACAAACAGCTTTTATCTCCTCGGCAAATGTTTCTACTCGATATTGATATCGATAATCAGAATCTCCCATACCAGTCAAGTTAATAGCTGCTACTTGATAATCGGGAAGCAATTGAGGAGCTATAAAATCCCACCAATGTGAATGAGCATGCATCCCATGAATCAACAAAACAGATGGTTTGTGCCTTTCCCCCCAGCGCTGAAATACCACATCACAATCGTCGACCTCTACCCTATCAGTAACATAGTCCGTTTCAATTGCTCTAAAGAACCAGTCTGGAATTGATTTCCTAGAATCGTCCTGATCCCACCGTGCCAAAATACTTGTCTCCTATAACTTCTATCTACAACTTACCGAACCGGTTTATATGGAAATCCGTATTCCCGAAAAAAGTATCCGCCATTATTAATCGTTTGAAATAATGTCCGATACTTAACTCTTCCGTCATTCCCATTCCGCCATGCAGTTGCACCGCGTTCTGGCCAATAAATCTTCCTGACTTCCCCACCTGTACCTTAAATGCAGATACAGCCTTCTTTGCTTCAGAATTATATCCCTCATCCATTCGCATAGCTGCTATATACATTAAAGATTTAGCTTGCTCGTACTCCATAAACATATCGACCATCCGATGCTTGAGAACTTGAAATGTGCCTATAGCCTGCCCGAATTGCTGTCTATTTTTACAATACTCTACCGTAGCCTTATATAGAACTTCCATGCAGCCGACAGCTTCTGAGCCAATAGCCAAAGTCCCCTGATCTATTACCTCTTCTAGAACAGAAAAGCCCTTGCCTATGGGCCCTAGAATATCCTCCTCATGAACACTCACGTTACTAAACCCAATTTCCGCTGCATGAACGCCATCCAGTGCAGGATAGTCTCTCTTAGCAATACCAGTAGCATTGCCAGGCACCAGACAAAGCGAAATTCCGTCCTTTTGAGAATGCTCACCACTCGATCTAGCCACTACCACTAGAAAATCAGCATTTGACCCATTAACTACAACTATTTTCTCTCCATTCAGAAGATAACCTTTGTTTGCCTTAGTCAAACTGGTGCCGACGCTACAAAGATCATATTGCGAACTTGGCTCTGCAAATGCCAAAGTACTTTGCTTCGACCCATCTATAAGTCCTAATAAGAGCCGTTGCTTTTGAGCATCCGTCCCCAAAAGATTAAGCGCGCCACCTGCAAGAACTATAGACGGGAGAAAAGGCTCAACGACAAGTCCCTTCCCAAGCTGCTCGAACATCAACATGAGCTCTATCGGTCCGCCTCCAAAACCTCCATATTTTTGATCAAAAGTAACACCCAACCAACCAAGTTGAGCAAAGGTAGCCCAATCGCTCAATGAATATCCTTCCGTCGCCAATAAATTTTTCTGCCGATGCTCAAACGTATAATCACTGTCAATTAATTTGGCCATGCTCTCCTGGAGGAGCATTTGCTCTTCTGAAAATAAAAAATTCATAACTCTATTCTGGGAAATATTTTTAGAATGTTATTCTATGTTAACGCCAGAGCCAACAAATGCGGAAATTACTAATGATAAAAATACCTGAGCACATGTTTCGAAGAATGGATGAATCCGAAGATATAAATTTCTATAAAGAGCCTCGTTTCGTACAACATATAGACCAACTTACAATCGATGCTCTTACAAGCTTCTATGGCGAATTCATTCCTAGACAGGCAACAGTACTAGATCTAATGTCCTCTTGGGTATCCCATCTTCCAAAGGAAAACCAATATAAAAGAGTAGCAATACTTGGAATGAACGCCCGCGAATTAGAGGCAAATAATCAAGCGACTGAAATAAAAGTGCACGATTTAAACGAGGATCCAAAGTTACCGTACTCAGAAAACAGTTTTGATACGTCAATTATCTCTGTTTCAATCCAGTATCTAACCAAGCCGGTAGCTGTCTTTAGCAGCTTAACCAACGTTCTTAAAGAAAATGGTCAAATCTGTATTGCCTTATCGCACAGATTATTTCCTACCAAAGCAATATATGCGTTCCACAAATTGACGCCAAGCGAGCGAGTATCACTGGTAATGCAATATCTCAAACTAGCTGGCTTTAAAAACATAGAATTCATCGATAAATCGCCAAAAAACTCCGATCCTCTGTGGATAGTCACTGGGATTAATGGAAAACACGCACAAACTTAGGCAACATGCCCACCGAATATCAATAAGGCAGCCTTTATGAGCTATCAGAATATTATATATGCGGTAGATGACGGGATCCTCACGATTACGATGAATCGACCGGAAAAACTCAATGCTTTTAACCGAGATATGCAGGATGAGATGATCGATGCACTGGATAAAGCGGATGCTAATGATCAAGTTAAAGCGGTGATCGTAACTGGAGCTGGCCGAGCTTTTTGTGCTGGTGCGGATCTCCAGTCGGGCGGAAACACCTTCAATGCTGATGATCGAGAAGACCGACAAAGTGGACTAACCGCTGACGGTGGAGGCCTGCTTACTTTGCGTATCCATAAGCTAAACAAGCCTATTATTGCTGCCATTAACGGACCAGCTGTCGGGGTCGGAGCAACCATGACCTTAGCTATGGATATTAGATTAGCAGCGGATGTAGCAAAATTTGGATTCGTTTTTGCTAGACGAGGTATTGTTCCTGAAGCCTGCTCAAGCTATTTTCTTCCAAGAATAGTTGGAATCAGCCAAGCTCTAGAATGGTGCTACAGTGGTAAAGTATTTAATGCTGAGGAAGCCCTCCACGGGAAATTGGTCCGAAGCCTTCATCCTAAAGACGACTTGATGTCAACAGCAAGGGGACTGGCAAGATCGTTTTCTGACGAAACATCTGATATCTCAGTAACATTAATTCGTCATATGATGTGGCGTATGCTGGATGCAGATCATCCTGTGGAAGCACACAATATAGATTCTCGCGGCGTCTACTACACTGGGAAATCAGGAGACGCTAAAGAGGGTGTGGAGTCATTTCTCGAAAAGCGAAAGGCCGTTTTTCCTGGAAAGGTAAGCCAAGATATGCCGGAATTCTTTCCATGGTGGGAAGATCGGGAATTCTCCTAATTATTCAACGATCAAAGGTCGCGAATCTTGGAAAGCACAATTTGATAAGAGTTCCACCTGTTGAGCTATCAGAAATAGATAAATCACCTCCATACAAACTAACAAGTTCCGAAACTATAGATAGACCAATCCCCTCACCCGGAGCCATTTCATCAACCCGCGATCCTCTTCTGATGACTGCATTTCTCATGTGAAGTGGTATTCCGGGTCCATCATCCTCTATAAGGATTTCAAAACTGTTTTCCAAGTTTGCGGTTACACGGATGGTGCTGTTTGTATATTTGAAACCGTTATCCAACACGTTTCCAAATATTTCCATGAAATCCCCCTCATCAGCTCGCACTAAAAGCTCTTTAGGTAAATCCCGTATAACTGCGATGCTCCTATGGGAATAAGCTATCTGTAAGGCATTCAATAACCTGTCTAATACAGCGTTTAAATCAAAGACATTTCCAACTACTAGAGGTCCAATCGCAGAGGCCTTGGAAAGCTGATATGAAATAGAATTCTGCATTTGGTCTATCTGTTGCAGCATTAGCTGAGAATTGGTTCCTAAATCATTTCGTATCACGGATAGTGGTGTCTTAAGACTATGGGCTAAATCTTCCATAGCCTTCCTGTATCTAATTTTATTTGTTTTCTCATGGGATATAAAAAGTCTTAAGTTATCAGCTAATCCTTGAATTTCAGCTGGCCAATTTAGAGATAGGCTTTCTCTTTTCCCCTGCTCCATCGCTTTAACTTCTGTCGCCATTATACGAAGTGGATATAGGCTCCACCTGACAGCGACATACAAGGCTAGAATAAACATAAGCGTAACTGTGCCTAAACCCAGATATAGGTTTTTCCGAAAGGCTTCGACTTGAGCCGCAAAGGGCGCTTGGTCAGTAGAAACGACAAAGGTCAATAAGGAGTCAATGCCTTCCTCCCAAATTACTGTATAACTCAGATAAAACCTATTTAATTTTTCTTGCTCAAGAAGGAAAAAATTAAAATCTCCCGGAGCACTTGTACCTCCCATTGGAGGAAATATTACTCCTGTCGTTATAGCTGAAGGAGATTTCCATACCTCCGATCCGTCAATCAAAAGAGCTGCATACAATCCAGAATCAGGACGACTTAACCTCGGTTCTGGAAGCTCTTTAGAAAATTTTATATCGGATTCAACCTCCTCAATAGAACCCATAAGCGAAAAAATTACTAACCGGAGTTGTTCCCGGGCTCCTTCATTCACACTATCTTGAAAAGAACGATCTAGAACTGCGCCCGCCATGAAGAGGAAAGTACTCAAAACAATGATAGTAGTAATTAATAACCGATTCTGTATCCCAAGACTCAAATACCCTACTCCAAGGACAAGCGATAACCCTGACCCCGAACTGTAAGGATAGGATCTAGAGGGATCAATTTTTTCCGCAAGCGTCCAACAAAAACCTCAATTACATTACTGTCGCGATCATAATCCTGCTGGTACAAGTGCTCAGTTAGCTCCGATTTAGAGACTACTTTACCTGGGTTTAGCATTAAATATTCTAAAACCATATACTCATAAGCAGTCAATTGAACCATTTTCGTTCCAGCC
>PAMO01000014.1 GCA_002707325.1 Gammaproteobacteria bacterium | reverse complement strand
TCTGATTCTACTTCTTCAACAAAAAAGAAGCGGTTCATCGGTCGATCGAATAATTTTTCTTCATCTTCAGCTATTTCTTTTGCAGCTTCCGGTGAAGAAAGAATTTTTCCTGTTTCTTCAAAGGCTGATCGACTTGCGTACCATATCTCTAGAATTACATCGTATTCCGGTTCAACCTGCTCTCCAGTGATAGGATTAGGGTATGGTGAAAGAAAGCGGCGCATATATTTTTCAGCTTTTCCTTTAAGATACTTTTCACCAATTAATCGGTGTTGGCTTTCATAGTATTTACGGAATTCTTCGGTGGTCATTCCAGGCTTTCGCTTTAATAGGCCTACTGTTTTAAACATTTTTCCTCACAGAGAATTTAAAGAACTATATTAGGATAATAGCATTTGTTATCAGAGGGATAGCGCTTTCTTCATTTCGGGGCTGGGGTAGTCTGTAAAAATACCATCTATTCCTATTTTGGTTAATTCCATCGCTAGTTGAATATTATTCACAGTATAGGCTAGCACACGAAACCCTTTCTCATGGGCTGTTTTAATTCGTTTTTCGGTTACCATCTCGTGGTGCAGGTTAACTGACCAGGCTGAAAGCCCTTGCGCAATCTCCCAAATATTTGTTTGCCATTCTCCAAATAGCGGTGCTATTTCACATCCGTCGGAATAACTCCGGAACTGATCTAATTCCTTATGATTAAAAGATGAGATTAAGATATTGTTGTCAGGGAACTTTCTTAAGCATTGAGCGATGGGCTTGGCGCACGAGTTACCTTTCATTTCTATATTAATACCGATATCCATTGGTACCTGGCGAATGACTTGGTCAAGGTGAGGTATTTTTTGATTATCACCTGCGCTTAAGGCTTCTATTTCTTCTGGGCTAGAGTTTTGTAGCTCTCCTTTTCCCGAGGTTGTTCTATCAAGGCTACGGTCATGTAGAACATATAAATGGTCATGAGCTAGTCTAACGTCTAACTCAATAGCATCGGCTCCTAGGTTGATTGCCGCTTCAAAACCGACCATTGTGTTTTCTGGATGAAGACCAGCCGCTCCTCGATGACCTATCATCAGGCGGTTTTTAGGTTGATAACAAGAAAAACTCATAACTACATCTCTTCGGATTAAATCTTTACAATGACACTTATGACATATCAAGTATTAGCACGAAAGCTGCGCCCGTCCACTTTTTCTGAACTTGTTGGCCAGGATCACGTTGTGCGCGCTCTTTGCCACGGTTTAGATCATGACCGCTTACACCATGCCTATTTGTTTACAGGAACCAGAGGCGTTGGAAAGACGACTATAGGGCGGATACTAGCGAAAAGCTTGAATTGCGAAAAGGGTGTGTCATCAGATCCTTGTGGTGAGTGCTCGATATGTATTGAAGTATCAGAAAATAGGTTTATCGATTTAATTGAGGTGGATGCTGCCTCGAGGACACGCGTTGATGATACTCGAGAATTGCTAGAGAATGCTCAATATATGCCTACGCGTGGGCGCTATAAAGTGTATCTAATTGATGAGGTGCATATGCTGTCTGCTTCGTCATTTAATGCTTTGCTGAAGACGCTGGAAGAACCACCAGATCATGTAAAATTTCTCCTGGCTACTACGGATCCCAAAAAGCTGCCTGTCACGGTCCTCTCTAGATGCTTACAGTTTCAGTTACGAAATATAAATAGTGAGACGGTGTTGAGCTATCTAGATGAAATTTTGCGTAAGGAGAAAATTGATTTCGAGAGAGGCGCGATAGAATTGATAGCTCGGGCATCTCAGGGGAGTATGAGGGATGCTCTATCAATTACAGATCAGGCCATTTCTTACGGTCAAGGCGGGTTAATCGAAAAAGATTTAGTCGAAATGTTGGGCTTAGTTGGTCGAGATAAAGTGGAGGTATTATTACGAGAGATTGCTGGTGGAAACTTAGAGAAACTATTGGATATCACTAGTGAGCTTGCTCAACAAGGTACAGATTTCGTTTCTTTACTTGGCGATATTGTATCTGCATTCCATAATTTGGCTGTTGATAGTGCTTTAGGGAAAAAGACGTCTATCGAATTAGGTGACGAAGTCATCCAGTTGCTTTATCAAATAGCGCTCATGGGTTATAGAGATATGAGTATCGTTCCCGATTCCAGAAGCGGTTTTGAAATGACTCTACTGCGAATGATTGCGTTTAAGCCTGGAGGCTCAGAGGTGAAAATTCCACCGCTCAATTCGGAAGGACAGATTAGTGATAAGCCCATTGGGCAAGACAATCTCAAGAAAAGTCCCATCGAGACAGTCACTAGTCTCTCTTCTCAGGGGTCTGCGTTGATGGAGAGCGGGCTTAGTTGGGAGGAGGTCTTGGACCGGATGTCTTTGTCAGGCGTTTCTTTAATGATTGCGGAAAATAGTATTTTGCAGAAGCATACATCCGATATGGTAGAGTTAGTGCTAGATCCAGCTCATGATACATTGCTAAATGATGCGCAAAAGGTGCGGTTGGAAGAGGCGCTGTGCTCCTTTTTGGGAGAAAATGTAAAGCTCAATATAGTGGTCGGAGACATTACGGTAGAGACGATAGCAAATAAGCGACAAAAAGATGAGAGAAAGCGTCAAGAAAATGCAGAGCAGTCACTTAAAAAGGACCCGGCAGTTCAGTCGTTACTGGAAACATTTGATGGAGTTTTGGACGGTGTAACGCCATCTCCAAAGGGTGATTGATATTTAGACTTAACCGTAGGAGAGATCATGAAAGGATTCGATTTCTTGAAACAGGCCCAAGGTATGCAGGACCGCCTGAAGGGCGTCCAGGAAGAATTCAGTAATTTAGAGGTCACAGGAGAAAGTGGAGCTGGTTTAGTTCAAATAACGATAAATGGAAAACATGAATGTACTAATATCCATATAGATCAAGACGTTACGGAGGGGTCGAGGGAAGTACTTGAGGATCTAGTAGCCTCGGCTTTTAATAACGCAGTTCACAAGCTGGAAAAAGCTCAAAAGGACAAAATGTCCAAAATGGCCACCACCTTTGGTCTTCCTCTCGATAGTATTTTTTCTAATGAGCGTTAGCCCGCTAGTAGATCGTCTGATAGAGGCTTTCCAGATTCTTCCTGGGGTCGGTCCTAAAAGTGCGCAACGCATGGTCCTTTTTCTTCTACAACGCAGTCCCGAGGGAGCTAAAAGGCTCTATGAAACTTTAAGTGAGGCTTTGACTTCTATTAGAGAATGCGCTTCATGTCGGAACCTATGCGAAAGCGAATTTTGTAAAATCTGTTTGGATGTTCGTCGCGATAAAGATCAATTATGTGTTGTTGAGTCGGTGGCAGATATAATAGCGATAGAGCAGGCTGGCGGTTTTAGTGGATATTATTTCGTGTTACATGGAAGATTATCACCAATCGATGGTGTTGGCCCGGATGAGTTAAGATTAGGTAATCTATTGGATAGGGTCAAAAGTTTGCAACCGCGTGAGGTTATAGTTGCTACTAATCCAACTGTTGAAGGAGAGGCTACAGCCCATTACATTCAGCAGCTTTTAGGGAGCCATGTAGATGTGATCACGCGCATTGCTCATGGTGTACCTATTGGTGGCGAGCTCGAGTACAGTGATGGAGGAACAATTGTTCATGCATTGCAAGGACGGCGAACTTTCGTTTAATTGGATTATGACCGATGAGCAGCTGAGGGAAGAGGCTGATAGCTGGGCTTGCCTTTCGGCTATTGGACTGGATACTGAGTTCCAGCGCACTAATACTTTCTATCCTATTCCTGCGCTATATCAAGTATCAGCAGATGGAAATCTTTTTCTTATCGATCCGTTTGGTATATCGGATTGGTCGCCTTTCATAGCCTGCCTAAGCAATCCCAATATTATAAAAGTGATGCATGCATGTATGGAGGATCTGGAGTTGATTTCACATCACTTAAATATCGTTCCTACATCAATTTTTGATACCCAATTAGCTAATGCATTTCAACAGCCGGAATACGCCATTAGTTATGCTCGATTAGTTGATAATTTCCATCGGATTGAGCTGGCAAAAGGAGAAACCAGATCGGATTGGCTTCAACGGCCACTAACGGATAAACAAATAAAGTACGCGTTGGAGGATGTGATATATTTAGAGCCATTATACGAGGTACTGAGCGCGCGATTAAAAAGCTTAGATCGGGAGTCCTGGTTTCTAGACATGATGTTGAGAAGAGCCACCTATTTGCCCAGTAACCCGGATACTTATTACAGAAAAAATAAGAAAGCTTGGGCGTTGGAGCAGTCAGAATTAAGGCGGTTAAAATTACTCACGGCATGGCGCGAAAAAACAGCTATGAACGAAAATGTTCCTAGAAAGAGGATAGTTTGGGACGAGCATTTGTTGGAAATGACTAAACTAGAGAGGTTGCGGGAGGAACATATAGTCGAGATTTTGCCAAACGGGATTGCGACTCGATATGGAGATGAGCTTATTAAGGTGCATGTAGAGGCTGGTGTATCTAAAGAATTTGTTGAGCCAATTTCGGCCCCGCTTACTAGACATGAAGCTAAGATATCTAAATTACTTAGAGGCATAGCTATTGAGCAAGCAGAGAGCTTGAGCGTGGCGAAGGAGCTGTTAGCTAGGAAACAGGATGCAGAGGATTGCATTCGATATTTCAAGATGTTTGGGAAGTTGCCTGAAGAATATCTTGGGTGGCGTCATTCTATTGTAGGTGAGAATTTCCTAGACACTTTAAGAGAAAAGCTTTGAGTCTCCAAGTCACTATTTTCAAAGGAAAAAAGAAACCAGGCTATTACCTATTTGTTAGCTCAGAGGATTTATTTGCAGAAGTTCCTCCAAAATTACTTCTTGCGTTTGGTGAGCTGGTGGAGGTTATGGAAATCGAATTAGTGGAAACCACAAAGTTAGCTGTAGGTAATGCGACCGATGTTCTGACTAGCATAGATAGGGATGGATACCATCTACAAATGCCACAAAAGATAGATCCAGTTACAGGGGAAATATGGAAATATGGATAGGTTTTGGGAAACTAAATCTTTAGCAGAGATGAACCAGAAGGAGTGGGAGTCCTTGTGTGATGGTTGTGCTCTGTGTTGCCTAGTGAAATTGGAGGATGATAGCGGTTGCGTTCATTACACTAGTTTGGTCTGTGATCGTCTAGATCTAGATACTTGCCGTTGTACCTGTTACGCGAAAAGGCATCGATTGGTTAAGGATTGCGTATCACTATCACCAGAAGAAGTTCTTTCTTTTGATTGGCTACCTCGAAGTTGCGCCTATCGGACATTAGCAGAAGGCCGCTCTTTAGAAAGTTGGCATCCGTTGATTTCCGGCACACCTGAATCCGTTCACGAAGCGCTTATATCTGTGAAAAACAAAGCGATACCGGTTGGTTCAGTGCATGAGGAAGAACATGAGAATTACGTTATCGAATGGGTAGAGATACAATGAGTTACGCTTTTGCTTGGATCGTTGTAGTAATTGCTACAGGGGTGTTGGGATTTAGCCTTTACTATATTCTCAGAGACGCTATTCCCCGCAAGGTGCTAATTATTATGATCGGAATACTATCGGCGTTAGTAATGACACCAGCGCCTATTCCTTTGTATTCTGGAAATTATGCCCCTGCCATTGTAGTGCTATTATTTGAAGGTTTGATTCGTTCGAACGGCCAGGCGATTATTGCTACGAGATTAGTCATTTTGACAACGGTCGTCGTTACAATAGGTCTTCTGGCTTGCATGCGAGTAAAATCGAAAAAGTCTAAAAACTGACGAATCAGTTCCTGGGAGCCGCAGGTGCGCTTATTTTAGTAAGAAAAGTATTCTATGGGGCTATTCCGCCTAGAGTTATATTCGGCCAACAGCCTTGATAAGAGTCGGGTTGCTCCAGTAAGCTACGGTTGCTCATTTGCTTTTTAAAATTTGTAAAAGCCTACCTAGAATATAAAAACCAAAAAGAGAGTTGTTAGAATGATTTTTGATAGTACAGATTCCTATATATCCACCGAAGAATTAAGTATGGCAGTTGACGCTGCTGTGAAACTTGAACGTCCCCTCTTAGTAAAGGGTGAGCCAGGGACGGGAAAAACTATGCTGGCGGAAGAAATAGCATCCACTCTTAATATGCGGTTGATTCCCTGGCATATCAAATCTTCCACTAAGGCTCTTAACGGTTTATATGAGTATGATGCGGTTTCTCGGTTACGAGATTCGCAGCTAGGTGATGAAAAAGTTCAAGACATAAGAAACTACATAAAGAAGGGAAAGCTTTGGGACGCATTCGACGCTGAAGAAAGAGTCGTTCTGTTGATAGATGAAATTGATAAAGCTGATATAGAATTTCCTAACGATCTCCTACAGGAGCTTGATCGAATGGAATTCTTTGTTTATGAGCTGGGAGAAACAATCAAGGCAAAACACCGGCCAGTTGTAGTGATAACCTCGAACAATGAGAAGGAACTTCCCGATGCATTTCTGCGACGATGTTTTTTCCATTATATTAATTTTCCAGATAGAGAGACTATGCAGAAAATTGTTGAGGTCCATCATCCAAAAATTAAATCTGACCTAGTAAAAGAGGCGATGGAAATATTTTTTGATGTGCGAAAGGTGCCGGGATTGAAGAAAAAGCCCTCCACATCGGAGTTAATCGATTGGCTGAAGTTGCTCATGGCAGATGATATACCAGACGAGATTTTAACTAATCGTGATACCTCGAAGGCCATTCCTCCTCTTTACGGTGCTCTAGTAAAGAACGAGCAGGATGTTCATTTATTGGAAAGGCTTGCATTCATGAATCGACGCGAATCGCATTCAACCAATAATTAAGGCTTCTTAATGCTAATTAATTTCTTTTTAACACTAAGAAAATACAAGCTTCCTGTTACGATCAGAGAACTAATGGACGTTTTATCCGCAATGGAATCCAACTTAGTCTATGCGAATATTGATGAGTTTTATCTATTGAGTCGAACCTGTTTGGTTAAGGACGAAAAAAACTACGATAAATTCGATAGAGCCTTTGCGGCATACTTTAAGGGATTGGATGATTTGCACGGAATGTTAGAGTCATTAATTCCTGATGAATGGTTGCGTCGCGAGTTTGAGAAATCGTTAACACCAGAGGAGTTGGAGAAAATAAAATCTCTAGGGGGATTGGAGAAGCTTATTGAGGCTTTTCAGGAAGCTCGCCAAGAAGAAGAGCGGCGGCAAGCTGAAGAAGGTCAATCTGGAGAAGATGGAGATGAAGGCAATGATCCAGAAAGACAAGGGAGAGAAGGTCCTGGTGGTTTAGGCCGAGGAAAAAAGAAAAAGGCTAAAAAGGTTTGGGATCAGAGGCAATATAAGAATTTGGACGATTCTGTCGAGCTAGGTACGCGTAACATAAAGGTGGCGCTTAGAAGGTTGAGGAAGCTAGCTCGTTCAGGAAAAGAAGAAGAGCTTGATATGGACCATACTATTCGATCGACGGCTCATAATGGTGGGATGCTAGACATCAGGTTGAGACCCGAGCGTAAGAATACGGTCAAGGTTCTATTATTCCTTGATATTGGTGGATCGATGGATGCTCATGTGAAGGTATGCGAAGAGCTTTTCTCGGCCTCTAGAACAGAATTTAAGCACATGGAGAGTTTCTACTTTCATAACTTCATATATGAATCAGTATGGAAAGATAATAGAAGAAGAACTAACGAACGTATATCCACGTATGAGATTCTTAATAAGTTTGCCCACGATTATAAGATTGTCTTTGTTGGTGACGCGACTATGGCTCCCTATGAGATCACTCACTCGGGTGGTAGCGTCGAACATTGGAATGAGGAACCAGGAGCGCAATGGATGAGCCGATTTACAGAGTTGTATGATCGGATTGTTTGGATTAATCCGACACCGCAGGAAACATGGGAGTATTCAAGCTCCGTAGGGATGACTCAAGAATTGATAGGTGGCCACATGTATCCTCTGACGATACGTGGTTTAGAGGATGGAATGAGTTTTCTTTCTAAGTAATACACTAAGCTACTGGTTAGAGGATAGCCCGCGTCTATGGAAAAGCTATTTGATGTGGAGATCTTAAGAAGGCGTAAATCCATCGATCTCGATATTACTTATCCTAGTCTCCCAATAATTGACCAATTAGCTGAAATAAAGAAATTAGTGTTGGAAAACCAGGTCGTTATTGTGGCCGGTGAAACAGGCTCTGGAAAGACTACACAAATACCAAAAGTTTGTCTCGAAATAGGGCTAGGTCGAACGGCGGGTATCTGTCACACGCAACCTCGACGAATAGCTGCGAGAACTATTGCCAGTCGGATAGCATCTGAACTAGATGTGCCTTTAGGCAGCTCTGTTGGTTATGCGGTCAGATTTGATGAGAAATATGGGGATGAGACATTACTAAAACTTATGACTGATGGCTTATTGCTATCGGAGATCGGCACGGATCCAGAATTGCGACAATATGAAGTGGTAATAATTGATGAGGCTCACGAGCGAAGTCTGAACATTGATTTTCTTTTGGGTTATCTTCGGCAACTGGTTGAGCGTAGAAAAGACCTTAAGCTGATAATAACGAGCGCTACTATTGATGTTGAATTATTTTCGGAACATTTTAGTAATGCGCCAGTCTTGAAGGTTGGAGGCCGGGGATATCCAATTGAGACTATTTACATTGATTGCACTAATAGGGACCAACATGAAGCTATTATAGATTGCGTTGCTGAAATAAGTGCCGGATCTAATTCCAATGGCCGCGCCAAGGATATTTTGATATTCCAGCCTGGGGAACGAGAAATTCTTGATGTCTCTCGATCCTTAAAGCGCCGATTCCAAGGTGCCTACCGTATTCTACCGCTATATGCGCGCTTGTCGTCACAGGATCAAGGCAAGATCTTTTCGCCAGATAATAAACCTAGGATCATCATTGCGACTAACGTGGCGGAGACATCGTTAACTGTTCCTAATATAGGCTTTGTTATTGATCCAGGTTTTGCGCGTGTTGCTAGATATTCATATAGGTCGAAGTTGCAGAAACTAAACGTGGAACCAATATCACAAGCCAGTGCAAATCAAAGACAAGGTCGATGTGGCAGGGTCACCTCGGGAATCTGTTACCGCTTATATACAGAAGATGACTATCTAAATAGGCCTCATTTTACGGATCCGGAGATAAAAAGAACGAGCTTAGCTCAAGTGGTTCTTAATATGCATAGTATGCGACTAGGGGATATCAGAATTTTCCCCTTCCTGGAGAAGCCAGATCCTGGGGCCATTAAGGATGCCGAAAGATTATTGGAGGAGCTTGGGGCTCTGCGGGGCAATCATTTAACTAGGATTGGAAAGCAAATGAGCAAGTTACCAATAGACCCAAGACTTTCTAGGATGTTGCTTTCTGCTCAAAAGTTAGATTGTCTGAAAGAACTACTGATAATTGTGAGTGTTCTTGCTATTCAAGATCCTAGGGATAGACCGATAGAGAGGCTAGGATCTGCAGATAGAGCGCATGAGAAGTTTGCGGATAAAAGATCCGACTTTATGAGCTTTTTACAAATGTGGTACTGGTATTTAGAGAAGCGCAAAGAAATGGGGTCTAATCAACTTGCGAGAGAATTAAGAAAGAATTATTTATCTCCTGCGCGAATGCGTGAATGGCATCTGGTCCATCGCCAGTTGTTGCTCGCTTGCCAGCAGTTAGGTTGGCGATTAAATAGCAAAACATCGTCATATCCCTTGATACATAAAGCACTTCTTGCGGGCTCCTTAAGTTTTCTTGGGTTTCATGACGAGAAGGGGGTGTATAAAGGCCCGCGGGGACTGAAATTCAAAATTTTTCCGGGATCAGGATTATCTAATGCAGCTCCTAAGTGGGTAATAGCTGGGGGTATAACGGAAACACAAAGGGTTTATGGGCGAACAGTAGCTAGCGTAAAGCCTCAATGGATAGAAGAGGTTGCAGCTGGACTGGTTAAACGACGCTTTTCTAACCCTCACTGGAGTAAAAAAAGGGGTGAGGCGTTAGCTCAAGAAACTGTTGAGTTATATGGACTTTGTTTGGCTGATAATAGGCTTATTAGTTACTCTGATATTGATCCTATTATAAGTAGAGAGCTTTTTTTAGGTGATGGGCTTGTCGATGCAGATAATTCGTATGGGTTAAAGTTCCTAAAGCATAATCAGAACCTTGTTGCTGAGCTACTTGAGGCCGAATCCAAAGAGCGACGTCGGGATGTCCTCATTTCTGAGGCAATGCTAACTGATTTATATGATGCTAGAGTCCCGCCCTTTATCAATAAAGTAGCTCAGCTCAAATCATGGTGGAAAAAAGCGAATTCCGAAGAGCGAGCTCAACTTTTTTTCAATAAGGATATGTTGATAGCCTCATCGTACGAGTTCTCTTCTGAAAAGGAATATCCCTCTGAAATAGAAGTTAGAGGTTTTAAATTGGCGCTAAGTTATAGGTTCTCTCCTGGGACCATGGATGACGGAGTTTCGGTTGATGTACCTATGGGACTGATGCCTAATCTTCTGCCAGAACGTTTTGAATGGAATGTGCCAGGATATTTCCCGAGTTTAGTTGAAGCATGGCTCCGGACTTTGCCGAAGAGTAAGAGAAAGGGGTTAGCCCCAATTCCAGATAAGCTTGATAATATTATTAAGCTTATCTCAAGTAAGTGCATGTATGGGGAAGGCAGATTACTCAATGTTATTAGCGAGGTTATAAAAGACGAGTACAATGTAGAAACTCGCGGAGTCGACTGGGATAGGGAACGATTACCGCAGCATCTTCTGATGAATATTAGAGTTGTTGGAGAAGGTGGTAGTTTGCTGGCGCAAGGTCGGGATCTCGCCAGTCTAAAGAAGGAGTTTGGGTATAAGGTAAGCAAACAGTTATCTGAAGTAGAAGAGGCGAGTGCTTTTGCAGAGTTTGTTGAATTCCCAAAAGAAGGTCTATCTGCTCATCTCAACTATTCTACTAAGAAGGGAACTGTGGTCGGCTACCCAGCTTTGGTTGACCGAGGGGAAACGGTTTCGGTTAAGTTATTTAGTAATGAATCAGAGCAGTTAATATCGAATCGTCGTGGTTACGCGAGACTAGCGTTATTATCGGTGCCCGAGATTGTCAAAGTTTTGAAACAGGATCTAGCTGATAGGAACGAGATAGGTTTGCATTTCGCGCCACTTGGTTCTTTTTCGAAGCTAAAAGATGAACTCCTTATGACTAGTTCCTGGTCTTGTTTTTTTTCCGAGATGAGCTTGCCGGTAACGGCGGAGGATTTTAATGGAAGAGTGCGTGGTCGAAGATCAGAATTATCAGAAATCTTTGAATCCTTTTCGGATTTATTAGAAGCTATTCTTCTGAAGCGATTTCGTATAGTAACTAAGCTGTATGACTTTCAATCTCCAGCTTTCGCAGACGCTCGCTCTAATGTATTGCGACAATTGGCTGATCTTGTGCCTGCTGATGTTCTGAGCTCTACGCCACAGGGCTACCTGACCGAGCTACCAAGATACCTAGATGGTATAGATTATCGTCTCAATCACCTCCACGGTAAGCTCAGACGAGATAATGAGAATATGTTACAAATCAGATCATTAGAGGATAGACTCAATATAATAATGAAGGTTGATGGAGCTAAAGAGTCAGAGTGCGATACGGCGTGGGGTGCTATACAAGAGCTACGACTTGTTCTGTTTGCCGAGGGAATTAGTCGAGGCGGAACATCCTATAGGAAAGTGAACAAATTCTTTACTGAATTAGAACGATCATTAGGCCTAATTTAGGAATATCGAAAAATCAATTCAAGACTTATACTGTATCCTGCCCCGATATTTTGAACAAATGAACTTAGGAGGTTTCGATGTCCAAGAGAAAACAAAAAACTGGATCTAAAGCACTTGGAGCCGTATTTGTAGCATCTCTAGCTACGTCCGGACTAGTGAATGCTGAAAATCCATTTGCTATGGAAGAGCTTCAGTCTGGTTATAATCTTCTTGCCGGCGGCCATATTGAAGGAAAGTGCGGAGCTGACGCTGAATCAGATGAGGGTGAAGGCAAATGCGGTGAAGGCAAATGTGGCGAAGGTAAGTGCGGTGAAGGTAAGTGCGGAGGGCATTCGTAAAAATCGAGTTTCGTATTGACCGATCATGATCTAGGATTTAGCGGAGCAGGTCTTGGGCTTCGGAGAGGCCTACTTAGTGAGCTGTTGCAGCTGGATGATGGAAAATTAGATTTCATAGAGTTGGCACCTGAGAACTGGATAGGTGTAGGCGGGAGTTATGGCTATCAACTTCGGACAGCTGCAGAGCGCTTCCCAGTCGTTTGTCATGGTCTTTCCCTATCCATAGGTGGACCAGCACCACTTGATTTAGATTTGGTGGAAAGGATTAGATTATTTCTGAGGGAGCATGATGTTCAGTATTACACTGAACACCTATCATATTGCAGTGATGAAATAGGTCACCTTTACGAGTTGATGCCCATTCCATTTACAGAAGAGGCAGCGTCTTATGTGGTTAATAGAATAAAGCAGGTTCAAGATTTATTAGGGCAGCGAATCGCAGTAGAGAACGTCTCTTACTATGCGGCCCCAGGTCAGCAGATCAATGAGCTCGATTTTATTAATCATGTCATTCGTGAAAGTGACTGCGATCTTTTATTGGACGTGAATAATATTTATGTAAATAGCGTTAACTTTAATTACGATCCGTATGCATTTATTTCAGGTATTGATTTCGAGTGCGTTAAGTACATGCATATAGCAGGGCACTACAAAGAATCTGAAGCGCTACTAGTTGATTCTCATGGTTCAGAAGTTATTGACCCTGTTTGGGATTTGCTGTCTTTTGCATATCAACGATTTGGAGTCCAGCCGACCCTTTTAGAAAGAGATTTCAATTTCCCTACGATTGATATCCTGATTAATGAGATTGGTCGTATTAAGCGCGTCCAGAACTAGGATGAGTAAGGATCAAGATACTACATCAGGATTCAAACAATATCAGTTGGATTTTACGAGGTATCTTAGAAATCCAGGAAAGTATCAAGAGCCCCGTGGGATAGAGTCCAGTCGTTTGCTCGTATATCGAGATCTCGTCTTTAAAAACATAAGCAGCCTTGTTTCCCATGCCTTTCCTATATCCAAAGAAATTTTAGGAGACGAGGAATGGGACAGGTTAGTAGCTGGTTTTATCAGAGATCATTCGAATAGTTCGCCATTTTTTGCGGAGGTTCCAGAAGAGTTTATTGATTATTTAGAGCATTTGAGCCCTTCCGATCTCCCCGCATTTTTTCTAGAGCTTTGTCACTATGAATGGGTGGAGTTAGCGATTTCTTTATCCGATGCGAAAGTGCCAGTTGGAAAAAATAATCTGGGAGAGAATATTTTGGAGGAAAAGTTTGTGGTATCGCCTCTTGCTTGGCCACTAACATATCGATTCCCGGTCCATCTAATTGGCCCAGATTTTCAGCCGAGTACCCCCCCAGAATTCTTGTCTTACCTTATCGTTTATCGGGGTGCTAGTTATAAAACTAAATTTGTTAGCGTGAATGAATTGACTATTCGATTATTAGATTTATTTGATGGGCTTAGATCGGTAGAGGTCGCTCTTGACGTTTTATGGGAAGACCTTTCGCTTGGTAGTTCCGAAGCAAGGGATCGATCGGCCATAGAGATTGTGAACCAGTTATTCAAAAATGAGATTATTTTAGTCCAATGAGGATGGCGTAATTTTTTTCATTAAGGATTGTTGGTGCTATATCCATGCGCGGATATAGGCCCACGGTCGGCATAATCAAGCGGTAGGGTTTTCTGAGTTTTCTTTAGCTTCTAATTTGGCCTTTATGAAACTGCTATGATCAAGATATATTAAATCTGCAATTTTTCTAATGGTATATTCTTCGAATGTGTCTAGATGTTCGTTTATCAGAGCTAATTTCCATAAGTTAAGTACCAGATTATATTTTTCGCTTTTTGGCCAGCTAGAATTAATAATCTGAGTGTACCGGTAAAGTCCTTCGCTAGATTGTAAGCGCTTCAAGGATTCATCTATGATTTCCTCGATATTTATACTTAAGTCGTTGAATTGCTTCTGAATAAACGTTTGGATGGCGCTAATTTCCGAGTTGCTAATATCATGGTCAGCCCATGCCACCTCTAGGTAAATAACTGTGATTGCTATGGCGAGTTCATTCGATAGCGTTTGCTCGGAGTTATTTTCATCTTGTCTTTTTGTTTTAAAAAGTTTGGATAACATATTGGATGATCAGGCCGAACCCGTTTGAATATTTTCTAGGAGGTCTCGAAGGAAACTCATCGACATATTCTTGAGTATCTTGGGGTCACTAAGCAATCGGCGGTGTTCGCGAGCTCCTGTATAGCCTTTAAGTACGCACAGGAGCTGTTTGGTCATATTATGTATAAGAGTTCCATTGCGTATCTCTTTATCCATATAACAGAGATACTCATCTACTATTTGTTCAGTCTTGAGCTCGTCGGTTTTAAAGATTAAGTTGTCAAGTTCGCTTATAAATAACGGTGAGCTGCAAGCGGCGCGACCTACCATAATTCCATTCGTGTTTCTTAGGTG
>PAMO01000013.1 GCA_002707325.1 Gammaproteobacteria bacterium | reverse complement strand
GAGGATTGCATCCTGACGGTCCACTAGATACCTTTGTTTGTATATATGAAACCGATAGAGAAGATCCGGATGAGGCAATTACAGAGGCTAAAGAATCAGCATCTTATAAACTTACAGGCTTTGAGGCATTAAAATTAAACTGGAATATGACAGCAAAACGCATATGGCCTTTAGAGGGGCGGTAGATTAGGAAGGGGGACTTCAGATGGGAAGGTTAGAAGGAAAAGTTGGATTAATCACGGGATCTGCGCAAGGTCAGGGAGCGGCGGAAGCCAAGCTTTTTTCGAACGAGGGCGCATCCGTAGTAGTTAGTGATATGTTAACCGAAATGGGAGAAGAAATAGCTAATGATATAAATGGTAACGGGGGGCAAGCTATTTTCGTGCCACTCGATGTAACCAGCACCGAGCAATGGAAGAATGCTATTTCGAAAGCCGAGGAGGCTTTTGGAAAGCTTGATATTCTAGTAAATAACGCAGCTATTTGGAGTCCTGAAAACATCGAAGACACGACTGAAGAATTGTGGGATAAGATGTACGCTGTAAATACCAAAGGTCCTTTTCTAGGCACGAAAGCAGCTCTACCGTTACTTCGGAAAAGTGGTAATGCTTCAATTATTAACATAGCCTCAGGATCAGCGTTAAAAGGAGCGAAAGGAGCAACAGCCTATGCCTCCGCAAAAGCAGCTCTCGCCAATTTCACTAGATCGACTGCTGTTCAGTTCGGACCAGAAGGGATTCGCGCGAATTGTATTCACCCGGGACCGGTAAATACAATCATGCTAAGAACAGGAATGAAAGGTAATCATGAGAAGGCCGTGAACAACCTTCCTATTGGTCGTCTCGGACTTCCTGAGGACCTAGCGTATGCCGCTTTATACCTAGCCTCTGACGAGGCCAGTTATGTTACCGGAGCAGAAATATGTATTGACGGAGGATTAATAGCATAAAATGAATACGGTTATTATCGATCGCAACGTCATGGTAGATATGCGCGATGGTATATCGCTGGCCTCAGATATCTATCGACCCTCTGTAGAGGGGAAATATCCTGTCTTAGTTCATAGGATTCCATATAACAAATCCATGATGCACTATATTGGTAGTCAAATGCTAAACCCTATTATAGGCGTGGAGAATGATTACGTGGTGATTATTCAAGATTGCCGGGGGTGTTTTGCATCTGAAGGAGTAATGACTCCTTACACCCAAGAGGCTGACGATGGGTATGACACCATCGAATGGGCTGCCCAACAACCATGGAGCAATGGACGAGTAGGCATCTATGGTTCCTCCTATATGGGTATCACCTGCCTTCAAGCAACTCTCGCTGCACCGCCCCATCTCCAAGCAGCAATGTCATACCTAACAGGATCGAATCTATACGATGGCTGGGTATACAGTGGTGGAGCTCTCGAGCTTGGATTTAATATGGGCTATACACAGGGGAAAGCGGGCCAAGCTATCCAGCGACTGGATCTGGATGATGAAAACAAATCTCGGCTAATGGAAGAGCTAAAGACCAGCGGGAGTAATCGGGCGCAGCTGTCAGAGTATTTACCACTCAATGATGCTCCTATACTTCGGGAACGCGAATTACTCCCCTATTGGCACGAATATCTAGAGCATAATGAGTACGACGATTATTGGAAGAGAATGGATATCGTGGCTCGCATAGAAGAAGTCAAAGCACCGATCATGCAGATTGCAGCATGGTACGATCAATTTTTGAAGGGGCACCTCGATCTAAACACAGCCCTCAAGCATCATTCTAATCCTACAATACGAGATAATCATAGATTCATTATCGGTCCATGGGATCACAACTCTTATGAAGGACATCGGCTTACTTGGGCTGGAGAAAGGAACTTTGGACCAAAAGCGTTAAGCGGTGTCATGGCGGTAAGCGACTTGGTAATTCAGTGGTTCGACTACTGGTTAAAAGATAAAAATAGTTCACTAATGGAGAGTCCCAGAGTCCGTTATTTCATGATGGGCGATACTAATGAGTGGCTTCAGACTACTACTTGGCCTCCTACCAGCAAAGAAAAAATTCTATATCTTGACAGTAATGGATCAGCTAACACTCGACATGGTGATGGAAAACTATCTCACTCAGCTCCAGGCAAGCTCTCCCAATCAGACACCTATATCTACGATCCAAAATATCCAGTCCCTACAGTCGGGGGAAGAACATTTTCTCTCGCGGCCGGAGGCAGCGGTGTGCAGGATCAATCTGAAGTTGAGGAACGCGCAGACATCCTTGTTTACACATCTGAAAAACTCGAAAAACAAATCAAAATAGCCGGCAATATTCTGGTCAAACTATGGATATCCAGTGATGGAGAAGATACTGATTTTACAGGTAAATTGGTGGACGTAGAACCAAATGGCTATTGTGCTGTAATCGCAGATGGAATCATTAGAGCTAGATATAGAAACTCTTTCGAAAAACCAGAGTTTCTTGTGCCCGATCAACCCACATATCTAGAAGTTGACCTATGGGATGTCGCTTATACTTTCAAAAAGGGTCATAGAATTAGACTTGAAGTTTCTAGCAGTAGCTTCCCTAGATTTAGTCGTAATGCTAATTCGAGAATACAGCCTGAATTCGCCAAAGAAGAAGACCTCAGGCCCGCTACACAAACTATTTACCACGATAATTCCCATCTATCACAACTTGTATTACCTGAAGTTGAGTGATTTATAGACTTCGTAGAATGTCCTCACCAGACCAATTTACAGATGCATTATAAATCATTTTATAAAAACCCTCTAAACCATCAGTTTTTGGATAGATTTCTATCATATGGCCTAATAACTTCCTCGCGTCTATAAAAGCGAAATCAATATTTGTTTCCGCCAAAACCGAACGTCTTTCGGTTAAACCACAACTGGTTACCAGAGGCATACCTTTTGACTCAAAATGCTCAATGGCCTGTTTCATGTCATCAACCATAATTGCAGTATGGTGCAATCCTTCCTCTGTCGCACCATACATATCCCGATACGGTGATTTGGCCTCGTTCTCTTGCTGAAAACACTCAATCATAATAGAGCCCCATTGCCCATATGCTGACGAATGCACAAAATCGGTAGATTCCCCTCGGTGTTCGGCCCAGGCCAAAGTAATGTTTTCATTTACGAAAAATGGACCTGCTCCAAATATCTGATGCATACGTAACGCAGCCTTTCTAATATCGGGAACGTGATATGCAACTTGCACAATATCTAACTTAATAATTAGCTCCTCATAGACATACTTATATCTACTAAATCCGCTGATCTCTCAAAGCCTGATGTTTTATAACTACTAATAAAAGCTCTCCAGGTCCTCAAAAATAGGGTCGCCATCTAAACACTCCATCGCTTTAGGTGACATCTCAGTATGATATGGGGCTTCAAGGTACCGCGCATGTGATTCTTCGTCCTCGAAACTCATGAAATATAGATAGGTTAGCGGTTCGTCAATAACGCGACGGACCTCATATACATGAGCACCTGGCTCATTCTCATGAATATCTTGAACTAGCTGGCTAACCAAAGACTCAAAAGTCTCAATCTTACTAGCTTGTATTTTTAATCGAATGGAACTGGAAATCATTTTTTTTAATCCTTTAAGTCTGCAGCCTTTTTAGTTTCGCCGTAATTACATCCCCCGAGGGAGAAAAAAGCAATAAGCCCAATATACCGTAAACCCTTATTGATTTTTCAATCACATAAACGATCTAGCGATACAACGATTGGAGCTGTTGCTAACGTCGGACTAATGATGGATTCAAATATTTTCAGAATTGAGGGATGCTGGGCATGCTCTTTTCTCGCGGCTAGATCAATATATCTTTCCATAAAATAGTATTTACCACCCTCCCCTCTATAAGGCGCATAGAATATTGTCCCAGGCTCAAGAGCATTTACGTTAGCAGCTAATTTCAAAGCTCCTTTTTCAAATTTTTCCTCCTCGCCGGGCTCCACATCAAAAATTGCGACAAAACCAACTTCCTTACAATCCGAATAACTAAATCCCGGTGAAGCAGAAAAAACGAAAAACACTAAAATAGATAGATATTTCATCCTAGAACCTCATCAAATTAAGCCTGCATGCTACGCGAGAACACTTGCTATACCTAATATCTTTTCCCTACAAAGCCAAGCCAAAAATAGCTCTTTTACTAGACCTTTGACATCTGCTAGTTTTAGATATTAAAAATACTTTTTAGCCTATTTGGCAACTGCCGGGCATATTAACTATAGGAACGATCACTATGGAAATCCGAAGATTAGGGAGAACTGGTTTAAAGGTCTCGAAACTATGTTTGGGTGCTATGACCTTCGGAAACAAAGATTGGGGATGCGACGAGAAAACTTCGCATCAAATAGTAAAGGAGTTTCTCGACGCTGGTGGAAATTTCATTGATACAGCAGATGGCTATGCCGCCGGCGTATCTGAAGAGATAACGGGCAGAGCAATCGCCAAACAACGTCAATCTGTTGTTCTGGCTACCAAGGTCTTTGCTCCAATGGGCGCAGGACCTAATGACAAAGGCTTATCACGAAAGCACATCCTCGATGCTGTCGACGGAAGTCTTCGCCGCCTAGGGACTGATTATATCGATCTCTACCAAGTGCACGGTTTCGACGAGCAGACTCCCATCGACGAAACTTTGCGAGCATTGGATGATTGCGTTCGATCAGGGCGGGTGAGATACATAGGCTGCTCTAATCATTTCGCGTGGCAACTAATGAAGGCAATTGCGCTCTCAAAAGAGCTCGGCGTAGCCCGATATGATTGTTTGCAACCTCAATACTCCCTCGTCGCTAGAGCAATCGAGCGGGAAATAATTCCCCTGTGTATTGACCAAGGCGTGGGCCTTATTCCCTATAGCCCATTAGCTGGGGGAATTTTAACCGGAAAGATACGACGAGGTGAATCCCCACCAAAAGGAACTAGAGCAGATGTAAATCCATTTGGCGGAAACTTTTACACCGAAGAACGCAAACTCAATATAGCTGAAGAAGTAGCAAATATAGCACAAGATGTCGGGGCTACTCCCAGCGCAGTTGCACTATCCTGGTGTACCAATCAGCCTGGAATTACCTCGCCAATTTTCGGTGCGCGGAGTATTGAACAGCTGAAAGATAACCTTGCAAGCGTCCAATTAACTTTAGATGAAGAAACCAATCAACGGCTAGAAAGTGCATCCGCTATACCAGTCGAATACCCATCCGATATTCTTGCCATGTTCCGTCGAATGAATAATGACTAAGAGCCGGACTCAAGATGAATAAGTCAAGGATTGTAGCTTTCAACTATAGAGCTATCTTGCTCCCTAAGAGGAATTGCGCCAGCTTTAAACTTGGCCATTAGGCTATCTCTTCTATCAAGAACTTTCTGTAAGTTAGCTGCCTTTATATGGCCAAAACCTTTGATATCCAGCGGGAGATCAGCAAGCTCGCATCCCAAACTATAGTTCTCTTCCGTTAATTCTCTCGCCACTTGCAAAAACTGATTTTTGAAATCGTTCAGAGACTCTCGCTCTTGTCGACGCTCTCGGGAATAGCCAAAAACATCAAAACGAGAACCACGTAGAAACTTAAAGCGCGATAGGATACTGAAAAACAACATCATAACTCCAGGTAACCTGATCTTTTTTGGCTTTCCAGTTTCCCCATCGCGTTTACTAAATATAGGAGGGGCTAAGTAGAAGTTTAACTTAGGATTTTTCTCGAAAACTGAATTAATCTCATCTTTAAAATTAGAGCTCGCATGCAAACGAGCCACTTCATATTCATCTTTATACGCCATGAGTTTGTATAGCGATTTAGCTACTCGCGCCGTGTAATCAAGTGGAAGCGATCGCTTCTCTTCAATATTACTAATTATATCAATAATGTTGGTATACTGATTTGCATACTTCACAGACTGGTAAGATATCAGACGCTTATAACGATCCTCCACAATATCTCCTAAATCAGTAAAAGATTCGGATTCTTTAGTGGCGTCGGCCGCCCATAATTGGGCTGAGGAATTCTCTACTAGCGATCGTCCCCAGGCAAATGCTCTTAGGCTCGATTCTACGGACACCCCATTTAGATTTATCGCCTCCTCAATCGCTGACACAGATACCGGCATAAGGCCCTTTTGGGTTGCATACCCAAGAATAATCATATTGCTGGCAATAGAATCTCCAAGTAACTTCCGTGCCAAACTAGTCACTGGGATAAAATCAACCTTATCTTTACCAACCTCTCGATTAATTAGTGATTTCATCTCATGGACGGGAACGGTGGAATCCGCATTAGTAATAAACTCTCCTGTAATAGACGATTGCTCGTTAATTACGGCATGGGACCGTTTCGCGTGAACCTTAGCTATCGCCTCATCACTTGATGCAACCACGAGATCACAACCGAATAATAAGTCTGCATCACCAGCCGGAATTCTTACAGCATTTATAGCGTCCTGAGTCTTACCAACCCTCACATGACTCACAACTGCTCCAAATTTTTGCGCCAGACCCGTCTGATTCATTGTTGCGCAGCCCTTTCTTTCCAGGTGGGCTGCCATTGCTATAACACCAGCTATAGTAAGAACGCCTGTACCACCAACGCCTGTTATGACGATATTCCATGGTTGCGATTCAATAGCAGCAATCTTCGGCTCGGGTAGATTTTTCAAATATCCGCTCTCGGCTGGTATCCTAGGCTTTTTAATAGCGCCACGGACTGTTACAAGACTAGGGCAGAAACCGTTGACGCAACTGTAATCCTTATTGCAGGCATCCTGATCAATTTGTCTTTTTCTTCCTAACTCAGTCGTCAATGGAATTACTGACAAACAATTTGATTCAAGACTGCAGTCACCACAGCCTTCGCAAAGTTCCGAATTAATAAAAACACGAGTCTCAGGATCTTCCAACAATCCTTTTTTTCTGCGACGACGTTTTTCTGCTGCACAAGTTTGATCGAAAATTAAAATAGTCGTCCCCGAAATAGCAGCTAATTCTTTCTCTATTGAGATCAAATCTTCTCTTGGGCTTATGCTTAAACCAGAAAATCTTTTGATTTTCTTATGATCCTTTGGGTTTTCGGCTATCAGCGCAATTCGCTTAATTCCTTCTCCGCGCAGCTGGTCTACAATCCGCTTAACTGAAATTGCCCCATCAACCTGCTGTCCGCCGGTCATTGCCACTGCATCGTTGTATAGGATTTTGTAAGTTATATTAACGTCAGAAGCTATAGATTGTCTGATGGCCAGAAGACCGGAATGGAAATATGTACCATCCCCTAAGTTCTGAAAAATATGGTTAGTCTCGGTGAAGGGAGCTTGCCCAACCCAATTAACACCCTCTCCGCCCATCTGGGTGTAACCATAGGCCTGGCGCTGCTCATCATCACTCTCAGACAACACCCCAATCAAGTGACACCCTATCCCACCCATTGCGATACTGCCTTTTGGAATACGAGTCGATCGGCTGTGAGGACAGCCGGAACAATAATGTGGCTTTCGCGCTATTTTACCCTGAACTGCAGCCAGTGTTTCCTCTTTATCCCGATAAAATTTTAAGCGGGTATCAATAACGTCATCGCGATAAAAACGCGACAAGCGGGAAGCTATGGCCCTAGCCACCATAGCAGGAGTTAACTCTGATACATTGGGAAGCAAATCTGCCCCCCTCTCATCGAACTCACCATATACCTGCGGTCGCTCATCGACAGGCCAATTGTATAATTGGCCTGTTAATTGATCTTCCATTATGGAACGTTTTTCTTCTACTACTAGGATTTCCTCTAATCCCTGCGAAAATTTGTGTGTTGAAAAAGGGTCTAAAGGCCAACTCATTCCAACTTTAAAAACTCTGAGACCAATCTTTTTGCATTTACTTTCATCGATCCCAAGATCTTCTAATGCCTGCATTACATCTATATATGACTTTCCAGTTGTAATAATTCCTAACCGCGGATTATCGCTATCGCGGATTATCCTATTGAGATTATTCACTCGCGCAAACTCTCTAGCTGCATAAATTTTAAATTTATTGAGTCGAATCTCCTGCTCCAAAGGGGTATCTGGCAAACGACCATGTACCCCATCTTCCGGCAGAACAAAAGAATCCGGGATATTAATCTTGATCCGCTGAGGATTTATTTCAGCTGAGATAGCTGAATCCATATTATCGGTACATACTTTTAGCGCCACCCATGCTCCACAATATCTAGAGAGTTCCCATCCATATATGCCAAGATCAAGGACCTCCTGAACATTGGCTGGGTTCAGTATCGGAATAGATGCCCCAATAAACATGTGTTCCGATTGATGAGGCAACGTAGACGATTTAGCAGCATGGTCATCCCCAGCAACAGCCAAAACACCCCCGTATTTTGAGGTCCCAAAGGCATTCGCATGACGAATTGCATCCATACTTCTATCCACACCGGGGCCTTTTCCATACCACATCCCAAACACCCCATCGTATTTAGCACCTTGCAACAGGCTTACCTGTTGGCTGCCCCAAACTGCTGTCGCAGCTAAATCCTCGTTGATACCGGGCTGAAAAACGACATTGTGTCGATCTAAAAATGATCTGGCTTTTTCAATCGTTTGATCAACGCCACCGAGAGGCGATCCTCGGTAACCAGAAATAAAACCCGCTGTATTCAAACCTCTTTCAATATCTCTTTGATGCTGCAAGATGGGCAGGCGGACCAAAGCTTCAATTCCAGTCATGTATGCGCGAGTAGTATCAACAGCATACTTATCATCCAATGATACTGATCTAAGTTTGATATCAGGCATATCCAACCTTTCAGTGATAATTATGTGTTCATAATAGTCCTGAAATACCGCAATATTTATGCATTTTTATCTTATATAGGATTATATTTAGCTAACTTATGCATATTATTTATAGAAATAATATAATTTAGCTAAAGAAGATTGGATCATAAGATAATCATGAGTGATTTAGACCATACAGATTTACAAATATTAGAATTGCTCCAGCGTGACAGCGGGCTAACCACACAAGAAATTGCCGATCATATAAATATTTCTCAGTCCCCCTGTTGGCGACGAATCAACCGACTAGAAGCGCATGGATATATAAAACAAAAAGTATCATTACTTAACCGAGAGAAACTCGGAATTGAGGTCGTAGTATTTGCCACTATTAACTTAACCTCGCTGGGGAGAGAAAATCTAAAGGAATTCGAGGATAAGATCGAGGTCCTACCTGAGGTCCTCGAATGTTATACCATGACAGGAACCTGGGATTATATGCTTAAGATTGTAGTTAAAGACATTCGCCATTATGAAAAGTTTGTGCGGGAAAAATTACTAAAAGTTTCTAATATCGGAGAAGTTCATTCCCACGTTGCAGTTACCGAAATTAAAAATTCTAGCTCACTACCTCTATCATCACAGCTTTAAGAGGAAACCCACCGCTACCAAACTAATTACAAACAAAAATTTTAGCCGGTCTCCGAAAAGAGTTCCCTACCAATTAGCATTCTCCTTATCTCGGAGGTGCCCGCTCCTATCTCATACAGCTTCGCATCCCTAAGCAAACGTCCAGCTGGATAATCGTTAGTGTAGCCATTACCACCTAATGCCTGGATCGCTTGCAATGCCATTTGAGTGGCTCTCTCAGCGGTGAATAAAATCACGGCAGCTGAATCTTTTCTGCTATCGTAGCCTCCATCACAGGCCCTAGCGACAGCATAGAGATACGCACGAGATGCACTTAAATCTGCATACATGTCCGCTATTTTTCCCTGCATAAACTGAAATTCACCAATCGGCTGCTGGAATTGTTCCCTCTCGTGCAGATATGGAAGCACCACATCAAGGCATGCCTGCATTATCCCTACTGGCCCGCCGGCAAGAACTGTTCTCTCGAAATCCAAGCCCGACATCAAGACCTCAACGCCTGTTCCTTCAGAGCCTAGTACATTCTCGATGGGAACCAAACAATTCTCAAAAACCAACTCACACGTATTAGATCCACGCATACCTAACTTATCTAATTTCTGGTGCCGTGAAAAACCCGGATAGTCACGCTCAACGATGAATGCTGTTATGCCTTTCGAGCCTGCTTCTGGATTAGTCTTTGCGTAGATAATATATGTATCCGCATCCGGCCCATTAGTAATCCACATTTTATTTCCGGTTAAAGAATAATGATCGCCTTTTCTCTCCGCCCTCAACGACATACTGACCACGTCTGACCCAGCATTCGGCTCAGACATCGCAAGAGCACCTATGTGGTCACCCGAACACAAGGGCGGCAAATAAGTTTCTTTCTGTTTAGCCGTTCCATTTCTAAATAGTTGATTAACGCATAGGTTGGAATGCGCGCCATAAGATAGACCGACAGCGGCTGAAGCTCGAGAAATTTCCTCCATCGCGACGCAGTGCGCAAGGTAACCCATCCCGGAACCGCCATACTCCTCACTAATGGTAATTCCAAGCAATCCCAGATCTCCTAACTTTTTCCATACCTCCATCGGAAATTCATTTGAGCGATCAATGTGTTCTGCCTGCGGAGACAACTCCTTTTGACAAAACAGATAAACACTATCGCGCAACATATCGACTTCCGACCCTAGCTCGAAATTCAAAGAGCTGTATACACTACCCATAATCATTCATCCCATCTTTTACTGTGAGAAATTTTCAGGTACCTCGATAACCAGGGGAACTAACTTGGGATCATATCCATCACTCACCTCCGGAGCGCCATACCATTCTACTGCTGGTCCAATTTCAGCTAATGATAAACACAATTTAAGCAGATTCTCCTGCTCCCGGTTAAGAGATCCTAATTCAAAACCTGAAAGGTATGCTAGAGCAGCATCCGCTCGCTCCAGCATGGCTTTATAAAACGATGTGATTTCTTCCATTGAGCTCGCATAGCGCTGATTATTGCGAGCAGCGGTGCCAGACAGACACCATGTTTCACACCACTCCTCAAGGTCATGAAATTCATTAGGAAGCCGACTCATTCTTTCAAATCCATAACTTCATTAATTGAGCCATTAATCTTATTTTGAACCGTGTAATGCTGATATCGCAGCGCAATTTCGTGGTCATGGAAGTAGATCTGATCAATCAAGCCCGTCTCCATATTCTTTTGTATTCGCTCAAGCACGTTCAGATCCTCAAGAACTACGTCTCGAATTTCACTAATAGCATGCTGCTGACCAAAACGTTGAGCAGCATTAATTGCTGGTAGCATATAACCCGTTAACTCGTATCTACTTTTATTTGGCGCTAAAGGCCATACTTGATGAATATAATAAGTCCCCGCACCTATAGTACAAATTAAATTAGGGAAGAAAACATTCACATCCATCGCCCAATCGGGAGACCCACTTTCATTGACACCCTTAGGCATACTGATGGGGGTGTCTCCTGATCCAGTGATAGAAAGCCCTGGTGAGTACTTGGAAGCTAAGGCTTGCAACGGCTTCGGTATCCAACTGCGGTTTCCTCTTGTCGCAAACGTTCGGTGCATTCCTTTTATTCGAATATCAACGGCTCTTCCAAAAGGGTTTTCGGGGCCTGCCATTGGTCCATCAATACTTTTTTTATGGAGAAAATGAATATGGTATGACTCGCAAAAGGAATCTATCAAAAATTTCCAGTTAGTTTGAACCTCTCCCGAAAACTTGAACATAGTGGTCGCATGACTAAAGGGATATCCCACTAGATCCTTCCCTTGCTCACCCAAATAATCTTCTAACGGCTGAACTGAACGCCCTCCAATATTCACAAAGATGAATCCCTCCCAAATCCCCATATCTAGCTCTTTCAAGCTAAGCTTACTGCAATCCACTCCAGGGAAGCCCTCATCTATATCGGGAATATGTGTTACGCCTCCATCTAATCCATAAGACCATCCATGAAACTTACAAGAGAAAACTGACTTCTTGCCTCTAGCTTCTAACTCCAACTTATTACCGCGATGAACACACGCATTCAGAAAAGCTTTTATCTTTCCGGTCTTTCCCCGAACCACCAAAATAGACACTCCGAAGGTTTCCAGCTCCTTAACGAAAAAACTGCCGCTTTCAGATATTTGCTCTGCTCGTCCAACATAATGCCAAGCTGGTCGGAAAATGTTCTCTATCTCTAGCTGATACAGATCCGGCTTCCAGTAAATATCAGTGCTCACCGGACCAGTACCCAACTGTGGATAGCGCTTATGAAACTCTGCCGATGTTAATTCCTCTGACATCTCCGCTCCCGAATTTCCATCCGAACAATATTGTTAAATCTATAGAGAGAGCTTATTACTTGCAATGGAACTGTGACATTTTGCATAGATATAGGTAATTTATGCACATGACCCAAAT
>PAMO01000012.1 GCA_002707325.1 Gammaproteobacteria bacterium | reverse complement strand
CCAGCATGAACCTTACAGATTTAAAAAGAAAACCCGTCGGTGACCTAATTGACATGGCGGGGGAAATGGGCCTTGAGAATCTGGCCCGATCGAGAAAACAAGAAGTAATTGCGGCGATAATTCGCAAACAAGCCAAAGCTGGGGAAGATATATACGGCGAGGGTACACTTGAAATCTTGCAAGATGGATTTGGTTTCCTGCGTTCGGCAGATAGCTCTTATCTGGCTGGGCCAGATGATATATATGTTTCCCCAAGTCAAATCCGCAGATTTAATTTGCGAACTGGGGATAGTATTGCTGGAAAAATCCGTCCGCCAAAGGATGGAGAACGTTATTTTGCCTTACTAAAAGTTGACGAGATCAATTTCAGCGAGCCAAATTCGAAACAGAACAAGATTTTGTTCGAAAATCTAACTCCATTGTTTCCCGATGAAAGATTGATGCTGGAAAGAGGCAACGGAAGTACAGAGGATCTCACGGCGAGAATAGTCGATTTAATAGCGCCTATCGGAAATGGGCAAAGAGCCTTGGTCGTTTCGCCACCAAAGGCGGGGAAAACCCTAGTACTTCAAAACATAGCTCAGTCTATCGCATCAAATAATCCTGATGTCGTATTAATCGTCCTTTTAATAGATGAGCGTCCAGAAGAAGTAACAGAGATGCAAAGAATGGTACAAGGGGAGGTTGTAGCAAGCACATTTGATGAGCCACCATCTCGTCATGTACAAGTAGCTGAGATGGTTATAGAAAAAGCCAAAAGATTAGTCGAACACAAAAAAGACGTTGTTATTTTGCTCGACTCCATAACGCGATTAGCTAGGGCCTACAATACCATCGTGCCCTCGTCGGGTAAGGTTCTGACCGGGGGAGTTGACGCGCACGCATTAGAAAGACCAAAACGTTTTTTCGGCGCAGCTAGGAATATCGAGGAAGGTGGAAGCCTAAGTATTATCGCCACTGCTCTAGTAGACACTGGCTCTAAAATGGACGAGGTCATCTACGAGGAGTTCAAAGGAACTGGAAACCAAGAACTTCATTTAGAACGAAAAATCGCCGAAAAACGAGTGTATCCGGCAATCAATATACGCCGATCTGCCACGAGACGGGAAGAGCTGTTAATGGCAGATGATGAACTCCAGCGTGTTTGGATTCTGCGTAAATTACTGCACGATATGGATGATATTGCCGCAATTGAATTCATGATCGACAAGTTAAAAGATACAAAAACGAATGAAGAATTTTTCTCCCTGATGCGGGGAAAATAAAAAGGCCTAAATATAAGCCCATTTGATCTCCATTTCTGCCGAGAGCTAGCATCGTCAATCCTCGACTAGAAAAGATCACTGTTGTTCAAAGGTTTTGAGTGCTCGTATAACTTCATCCGGTTCATGCCCTAAAGAACTAACTATAGATACAAAACTTAATTCCTTCGCTAACTGAGCAATACGTTCTGACGGAACAATTAAAGGAATGCTAAGCTCCCCGGAAGAGGCAAGCCAAATAGAAGCCATCAAACGCAGGCCTTCTCCGCTGCCAACGATAATAGCGTCAATATCGACGGGTCTGATAACCGACTTGAACTTACTAAGGGCCACTTTCCTTCGTTTATATAGTGGGACTTTCATTACATTGGCTCCGCGTATAGTAAGCTCACTTTCCAATACCCCTCGCCCCCCTTCTCCCGCAAGTATTAGAATATTCCTATTTACTCCTGTCGAAAGTTCACTTAAAGCAAGCAGACCCTCCGAGCTATTGATTGCCGGAAGGATGGGGGAAAAGCCGTATTGGCGTAATTTTTTTGCCGTAGTTGGCCCCACCGCAAACACAGAAACCTCGCTCCGATCTATGTCCATCAACTGCAAATAGTCTATCCCTGGAGATACAGCATGCTCGGACAAGAAGATAACGTCTGTTACTAAGTTAAATGGTGTTATCTGGGGCGTGAGTGACTTAATAGATAATACCGGCTTGCACACCACCTTGTGACCAGCTTGCACCAGATGACCCGATAATCTTGTTGCTCCCGGTTCACTGCGAGTTACCCAAACCTTCAATTTATTGCCTTGCTGACTTCAATGCAGATAGTAAGCTTTTTGCGCCTTGTGCCAGCAGCTCTTCCACTACTTGGTCGGATACTGCTTCTGGCGTTTCCGATTTTGCAGAAGCATTTATGGCGTTACCACCGTATTTCCCCAAAAATGCTCGCAGAAATATGGTACTACCTATGCAAGTTGCGTAAGCTCCAAGCGGTACGCTACAGTCAGCATCTAACTTGGCGCTAATCATACGTTCAGCCTCTACCTCTTGAGAACTATTATCTCCTCGCAAAGGCTCGAGAAGCTCTAGTATTCTTTCGTCGCCACGCCGGCATTCAATAGCCAATGCCCCCTGTCCTGCAGCCGGCAAGCAAGCCTCTACCTCCAAATAATCAGCTACCCTAGCTTGAAGTCCAAGTCGGTTTAGCCCAGCTGATGCAAGAACCAATCCATCATATTGATTCGTATCTAGCTTTTTTAATCGAGTATCTATGTTCCCGCGGATATCTCGAAACTTTAAATCAGACCTTAACAAGTTCAGCTGTGCTTTTCTCCTCTCGCTTGAGGTCCCAATCCTAGCGCCAGCAGGCAGATCCCAAAAACTTTCCCCATGTTGGGTAACGAAGGCATCTCTTGGATCATCCCTAAAGCCAAGTACCGGAAGCTCAAACTCATCAGGCAGTTGCGCTGGAACGTCCTTAACAGAGTGAACCGCTATATCAGCATCTCCCCGAAAAATAGCGGTTTCTAGTTCTTTGACAAATAAACCTTTCCCACCAATCTCTGATAGAGGGGCCGAAAGCCAGCTATCTCCGGAGGTCGTGATACCCAATAGTGAAACCTCTAGGGCTGGATGCGCTTTAATCAAGCAGTCACGGATATAATTGGCCTGCCAAAGTGCTAGCTTGCTCTCCCTAGTAGCTATGACAACACGATTTTTAGCCATAATTGCACCATAATCTAAATAATTTCACCAATTGAAGAGATACGCTCGCAAACCGCCTAAGATTGCTATACTTCCACATAACCGATACCTACAAAGATCATCATAGAGGCCAATATTATGAGCATAGATCAAAAACCCTGGGGAGGTCGATTTAACGAAGACACTGATGCCTTTGTCGAGCTGTTTACCGCTTCCATAAAATTTGATCACCGCCTTTATAAACATGATATACGGTGCTCCATTGCACACGCCAAAATGTTATCTAGTGTTGGAATAATTTCCGACTCCGACCGCTCGAGCATCGTATCTGGATTAGAGCAAATTAACAAAGAGATCGATGATGGGGTTATTGAGTGGGATTTAAAGCTGGAAGATATTCATATGAATATAGAATCCAAGCTAATTAACAAAATTGGGGAAGCAGGAAAAAAACTGCACACGGCTCGATCAAGAAATGATCAAATAGCTACGGATATTCGCCTTTATTTGCGAGACGAGATTGATGAAATACTTGGTTTAATGCGAGAACTGATAGAGGCTCTTTTAATTCAAGCAAAGGACAACTGCGATACCATTATGCCAGGGTATACACATCTCCAGGCGGCCCAGCCAATAACGTTCGGTCACCATCTTCTAGCTTGGGTAGAAATGCTGCTTCGTGATCATGAACGACTAATAAACTGCCGGAAAAGAGTGAATGTTATGCCTCTAGGCAGTGCGGCTCTCGCCGGAACGACATTTAATATCGACAGAAAGATGGTAGCCGAGGAATTAGGATTCCAAGCGATCGGCGAAAACTCCCTCGATAGCGTTAGCGACAGAGACTTCATCATAGAATTCTGTAGTACTGCCTCTTTAACCATGATGCATTTCTCTAGGTGGTCGGAAGAATTAGTATTATGGACATCACAGCAATTTAACTTCGTTGATCTGCCAGATAGATTCAGCACTGGTTCGAGCATCATGCCCCAGAAGAAAAATCCGGACGTGCCTGAGTTAATCCGCGGAAAAACGGGAAGGGTATATGGTCATCTACTATCGCTACTAACACTAATGAAAAGCCAACCCTTGGCATATAACAAGGACAATCAAGAAGACAAGGAACCGCTGTTCGACTGCATCGATACGCTCCGAAACGTATTAATTGCACTTAATGGGTTGATCCCCGCAATTGAACCGAAAAAAGAAAATATGCGTAAGGCTGCAAATGCTGGTTATTTAACTGCCACGGACCTGGCTGACTATCTCGTCCGTAAAGATTTACCATTTCGTGATGCCCACGAAATAGTCGGAAAAATAGTGGCCTATGCTATCGAAAAAAACTCTGCCCTTGACGAAATTAGCCTAGACGAATTAAAAAACTTCAGTCCTGCTATTGAACAATCTGTCTTCGAAATTCTATCAATCGATGGGTCAGTTGCCACAAGAGATCATTTTGGAGGGACCAGCCCAGGTCAGGTGAAAGCGGCAATTGATCGTATTAATGAGAGATTAGCTCGTGTAACTGTCGACTAGAGAGAAACTAAATAGTTTGAATGCGAAAGGAAATTATCTTGCACCAAAATGAAGAAGCTATAGATTCACATGTATACTGAGCTCCCAAAATTTTATTGTGAATAGCTAATGCGCGAAATCATATTCATCATCATATGTATTCTCGCAACTCAAGCGGCAAGCTGTGGGCAACAGGGGCCGCTTTTCTTGCCCGATGAGTCTTTAGTTGTTAACTCTGGACTGGGGTCTTCTGTACAATGAAAGCGTTTGACTACCAAAATGATATTTTGTGTGCGGGAGGAATTCCCGTGCCAGAAATCGTAGCTAAAGTTGGGACCCCCGTTTATATATATTCTGCTGAGCACTTCCGGAATCAATACAAAACTCTCCAAGATACTTTGACGTCCATCGATAGTGAGATTTTCTATTCGGTAAAAGCTAATTCAAATTTAGATGTACTAGCCCTTTTCAAAAAATTAGGTGCCGGCTTTGATATTGTATCGGGCGGAGAACTGCAACGCACAATTGCCGTCGGATGCGATCCCAAAAAGGTTATTTTTTCTGGAGTGGGGAAACTCGCTGAAGAAATCGATTTAGCATTAAAAGTGGGCATTGGTTGCTTCAACGTAGAAAGCGGAAGCGAATTAGACCGTATAATCGAGCGCGCTATAATTCTGGGAAAGCAAGCCCCAATCTCGATTCGAGTTAATCCAAATATCGATCCTAGAACACATCCATACATTTCCACTGGTCTAAAAGAGAATAAATTTGGTGTTTCAACATCACAAGCAATGGATTTATATAGAATTTCTAAAAATAATCCGCATATAAATATCGTTGGAATAGATTGTCATATTGGCTCACAGATTATGGAGGTGGCTCCCTTAGAGGAATCGCTAACTAATCTCTTAGGCCTTGCTGAGACTCTAAGAAACGAAGGAATCGAAGTGCAACATATCGATATAGGTGGCGGCATTGGAGTCCGCTACAGAGACGAGCCGGCCTTTGACCTTAAAAATTATGGGGAAATATTGCAAAAGAAGCTGGCAGAAACTGGCTTACGGCTATTACTAGAGCCAGGCAGGTTCCTCGTGGCAAATGGAGGAGTCCTTATAACTAGAGTTGAATATTTGAAACACGCTGAATCGGAAAATGAAACTAATTTCGCTATTGTAGACGGCGCCATGACTGATTTGTTACGTCCATCCCTCTACAACGCTTGGCATAATGTTCAAAAGGTAGAGCAGGTAAATCAGAAGCAAGCCAAGCAATGGGATGTAGTCGGTGCCGTTTGTGAGTCCAGCGACTTTCTTGCAAAAAAACGAGTCCTGTCATTGGTGGCCGACGATCTTCTAGCCATTATGTCAGCTGGAGCGTACGGCATAGGCCTAAGCTCCAATTACAATAGCAGGCCAAGGCCTGCCGAAGTACTTGTCGATGGAGGTCAATTCAAAATCATACGAAGAAGAGAAAATACCCGAGACCAACTTAGACTGGAGACTTACCAGGCGGAGAATAACTAGACGTGCTTAAATTTTTTAAAATGCATGTACTTGGTAATAATTTTATGGTTCTAGATCGCATTAGCCAAGATAGCAGTGTTTTGCCCGAACAAATCAAAAGCTGGGCAAATTCAAAAACTGGAATAGGGTTCGACCAATTATTAACCATAAGTCCACCAGAAAATCCGGAACACGATTTTTTTTATAGGGTTTACAATGCGGATGGTTCGCAAGCAGAACAATGCGGAAACGGAGCGCTGTGCATTTCTAAATTAGTTAAACATCTAGGGTTATCAAATAACCCAACCTTAGAGCTTCAGACTATAAATGGGGCTATACAAACTCTATATAAAGGCCCCTCCGAGATCGAAGTCGACATGGGGGAACCTAATGTCGACAGTATCTCCGTGCCTTTCTTGGATGATCTAGGTCAAAAGATTTCTGAAGAGACCTTTCTTTTGCAGCTGGAGACCGGTGAACACGAAGTGACGCCTATATCATTAGGAAACCCTCACGGCGTAATATTCGTGAGGGATATTAAGACATGCGAGGTAGAGCTAATCGGCGAACAACTAAGTCGCCACAAATTTTTCCCCAGCCGCGCTAATATTGGTTTTTGCCAGATCCAAAATGCTAGCTCTATCGCGCTTAGAGTTTATGAGCGAGGAGTTGGAGAAACTTTAGCTTGCGGAACTGGAGCTTGTGCGGCAGTCGTAGCAGGACGACTAAAAAATACTCTGAAAAGTTCTGTTAGTGTTGAACTTCCGGGAGGGAAGTTGGAGGTGTCTTGGCTAGGTAAGAATTATCCCGTCAAACTATCAGGCCCAGCTACACTTGTATATGAAGGAGTCATTCATCAATAAGAAAGGGGCATAACATGACAACTGATAATAAGGATAGCTCGCCAAAACTTGAAGACAAAGATATTCTCAACTACCTTCGCTTAGACCCAAACTTTTTCCGCCGCAACCCCCAAATACTATCTGAACTTAATCTCCCACACGAATCTGGGGCGGCGATATCTCTTGTAGAACGACAAATAGCTATTCTGCGAGAAAGAAACCTGACTATGCGGCGACGGATGAACCAGCTAGTTAGCGCTGCGAAAGAAAATGAAGCACTTTTTGATAAGACTAAAACCCTTACTCTTGAGCTACTTCAGGCTGAAGGGTTACATGGCCTAAATGAAATTCTGGCTACTTATGTCCTCGCTGATTTCCAAGCTGACTTAGTTTGTCTACATTTAGAAAATGAAAAAGAGGTATTTGACCACCTAATAGGCCATGATGGGCAATTCCCGGTACTCTTAGAAAAATGCGAATTGAAGCCTGTGATACAGGCCTTCAGAGAGGAAGAGCTTTCTGTGATATTCCAGTCAATAAATCACGACTCATCTGGCAGCGCGGTAATAGCCCCCATTAAAATAACTGGGCAGAGGGCTGCCCTTGCAATAGGGAGCAAGGACCCACAGTATTTTACTGGAGACATGGACACACTATTTATAGGCTATATTGCGGATATTCTTTCTAGGCTCATACAAGCGCTTACAAAATGAAGAAAAGTAATCATCAAGACTCAGTATTATTATTCCTGGACTACCTGAGATATGAGAAAAACTATTCCGCGAATACGATAAAGGCGTACCAGCGAGACCTAAACGAATTCATTAGTCAGTCAAATACTTCGATAAATGAGGTCAAAGATAGTGAAATAGCTATGTTTCTTGGCAAACTGCACGCATCGGGGAAATCCACCCGGAGTATCAATAGAGCTTTATCTACTCTGCGTTCCTTCTTCAATTTTTTGAGCAGCAAAAATATAGTACCCAGCAATCCTGCAGCAATTGTTCAAGCTCCAAAGAATAAGCCGAAGTTACCTCACGTGCTCGATGCCGACCAAGCTGCTCAGCTCTTCGCTTTTACTCCGAGAAATAAGATAGAAATACGCGATATGGCGATGATGGAGCTCTTCTATGGCAGTGGCATTCGTTTATCTGAGCTAATTGAGATAGACATCAAAGATCTCGATCTAGATGCAGGGTACGTTACTGTAATAGGTAAGGGTAGAAAAACTCGGCAAGTACCTCTCGGATCTTTTTGCATCAAAGCGATACGAGAATGGTTAAGCCAATCTCCTAAAAAAATGGGAAATCAGCCACTTTTTACAACGCGAGGGTCTAAAAGGATTAGTCATAGAACTGTACAAACTCGACTTAAGCGGATTGCAACAATTCAACTAGGTAATAATCAACTCCACCCACATATGCTACGTCATAGTTTCGCTAGCCATCTTTTGGAATCATCTTCTGATCTGCGAGCCGTACAAGAACTCCTAGGCCATTCGGATATAGCAACCACACAAATATATACGCACCTAGACTTTCAGCATTTGGCTAAGGTATACGATGCCGCCCACCCACGAGCCAAGCGCTCAGATTAAAAAATGCCTAAGATAACAACTATCACTTTTGACCTCGATAATACGCTATGGGACGTTGATGCTGTAATAATCTCTGCAGAAGTTAAAACTCAGGATTGGCTCTGTAAACAAGAAACGAACCTTGATGGCCTATTCGAGCAAAAAAACAGCTCTCCAATTCGAGAGAAACTAATCGCGGAGACTCCTAAACTTGCAAACGATCTTACGCAACTGCGAAAAGATTTTCTTTATGAGGCGATTATCCAACGAGGATATAAACCAAATAGAGCAAAAACTTTAGCCTCTTCTGCCTTCAGTGTTTTCTATGAGGAAAGACACAACGTCACCTTCTTTGAAGGAGCAATCGAAACACTCAAACAACTCCGAAATGAGTTTACGCTAGGTGCTCTGACAAATGGTAACGCAAATTATCAGAAACTAGGATTAAGCGAGTACTTCTCCTTTGGTCTTTCGGCAGCTGAGGTGAACGCCGCTAAGCCAGATGCAACGATGTTCTTAGCAGGCCTACAACGCGCTAAAGCCAATCCAGATCAAGCTATCCACATTGGTGACAATCTCGTGGATGATATATGGGGTGCTAATCAGGTTGGCATAGGAACGATCTGGGTGAACTTGAAAAATTTACCGAGAAGCAACGAAAACATCGTGCCCGACGCTACCGTTTTTAACCTATGGGACATACCTAACGCGATTAATGAGCTATCAGCGTTATAACAGCTTCAAAGGTCCTTCACTTGAGCTGGCTTATTGATGTCCAAATTTCCTTATATAGTCAGCCACGACTCGCTCTTTCGCCTTAATGGTGACAGTCCGAGATTTCAAATTTTCAAGGCCGATTAACCTCTTATGGGTAGCAGTTTTTCTTCCTATTGCCTTATCAACCACTTCAGGAAATTTGGACGGATGAGCTGTCGCTAAACATATCTTGTTTCCAATCATTTTGAATTGCTCGGCAGCTGCTAGACCAACAGCTGTGTGCGGATCTGCTATGTACCCATTTTTGGCATAGATGCGATTGATAGTAGAAAAAGTTTCTCTATCCTCTATAGATGTAGCCAAAATATCCTTTGATTGATAATCATCCATAATGGCCATTCCGGACTGCATAAACTCCCCAATGAATGCGCGGAGTCGCTTAGTATCTCCATCCATCGAATAATAAAGAAAACGCTCAAAATTACTGGGCACCTGTATATCCATAGCCGGGCTTGAGGTGAAATGCACGGCGCCCCGGCTGTATTGTCCAGTATTAAAAAAGCGAGCTAAAATATCATTCTCGTTAGTACTAATAATGAGCTTATCAATGGGGAACCCCATTTGTTTGGCTAAAAATCCAGCAAAGATATTCCCAAAATTACCTGTTGGAATAACAAAACTTCGTGGGGCTTTGTTTTGTCCTTGTAAGCTCGCAAACCCATAATATACTACTTGCGCTAGCACCCTTGCCCAATTAACTGAATTTACTGCACCAAGGTGGTATTGTTCCTTGAAATCTAGATCACCGAACAAATTTTTCATTATATTCTGACAATCGTCGAAACTGCCTTCCACGGCCAAACAGTGCACATTTGGTTCGGTAACAGTAGTCATCTGTAATTCTTGAAGTTTACTAATCCTTCCTTTTGGATACATTACGAAAATGTCTATATTTGATAAGCCTTTTACTCCTGCTATGGCAGCACTGCCAGTATCTCCGCTAGTTGCAGCTAAAAGATTCAAGTACCCCTTGCGGTCATTCAAAATATATTCGAACACCCTACCAAGAAGCTGCAATGCAATATCTTTGAAGGCTAAGGTAGGCCCATGAAACAATTCTAAAATATGCACATCATCAACTGGCACCAAAGACACAATCTCTGGGTAATCAAAGGACGAATACGCCGAGTCCACAAGTTGACTAATCTTTTCGCTGGAGATATCCGCAATATAGAAAGGCAAAACTTGCTTTGCTAGATTAACAAATGATAGGTCCTTAAAATCATCGATACGGCCTGCAATCGAAGGAACTGATTCCGGGATCAGCAGCCCTCCATCTGGCGCCAATCCAGTCATAACAGCCTCCATAAAACCCATAGCTGGGGTTCCCCCGCGCGTGCTAATGTATTTCATAGGCGATAACTATAATTTCCCACTGTGCCGGGTATTGTATACGTTAATCGTTATTTGGCGACTCTTTACAGAAGACGTGAATCGCTGGGGCTCCCACCTAAAAAATAATGCCGACCCAAGATGATTCGAGGCCGGCATTATTCAGGAGAACCTTTTCCCTTTAATCGGGACTATCTACCTACCCGGTAAAGCCCGGCCTAACCCAAATTCAGGATAAGCCTCAACCCCGCATTCAATAATGTCGACTCCAAGAACCTCCTCTTCTTCAGATACTCGTATTCCAATCGCCGCTTTCACAAGACCCCACACGACTAGACTGGCAAGGAAGGTCCAACCAAAAATCCCAACGATACCTATCAATTGACCAAAAATAGTCGCATCACCATTGTTGAATACCACAGCGAGAATGCCCCAAATCCCAGCAACACCGTGGACCGAGATAGCACCAACAGGGTCATCAATTTTTAACCCATCGAGTAATACAATGGAAAATACAACCAGCACTCCACCTACCGCCCCAATAATCACGGCCCATTCTGCTGCCGGTGATAAAGGGTCGGCCGTGATAGATACCAATCCGGCTAAGGCCCCATTTAAGGCCATAGTCAAATCAGCTTTTCCAAAAAGAGCTTTAGCGGTTAACAAAGCCGCAACCACCCCACCACAAGCGGCTATATTGGTGTTAACGAAAACTTGAGCAACCGCGTTAGCTTCCCCTATATTCGATACCATAAGTTCGGAGCCACCATTAAACCCAAACCATCCAAACCAAAGAATAAATGTTCCTAGAGTTGCGAGAGGTAAGTTAGCTCCCGGAAGCGCATTAGGGGTGCCGTCTGAATTATACTTTCCAGCGCGCGGGCCAAGCAGCAAAACGCCCGCTAAAGCAGCGGCTGCTCCGCACATATGCACAATGCCAGAACCGGCGAAGTCAACATACCCAGCTGCAGCTATCCATCCGCCACCCCAAGTCCACATTCCTTGCAGTGGATATATGAAACCGGTCATCGCGACGGCAAATGCTAAAAATGCCCATAACTTCATCCGTTCCGCGACGGCGCCAGAAACAATAGACATTGCTGTCGCCACAAAGACCACCTGGAAAAAGTAGTCGGATCTAGCGGAATAATATGTATCGCCGCCCGAAGCTAGCGTTTCCTCAACGCTGTTTTCCGCACCAATCAACCAACCAAAATCAGGCAAGATACCGCCTTCAACAGCACCCAAATACATAATGTAATATCCACAAACTAAATACATAATGCAGGCAATTGCGAACAGAGCGACGTTTTTCAGGAGGATTTCGGCCGTATTCTTGGAACGGACCAAGCCTGCCTCCAACATCGCAAACCCAGGGGCCATGAACATCACTAGAGCGCCCATCACTAAGAAATAAAAGGTATCCAACGCATAGTTGGTCTGAATAAGTAGATCTTCCACAATCTTCTCCTAATTT
>PAMO01000011.1 GCA_002707325.1 Gammaproteobacteria bacterium | reverse complement strand
TTAAAATTTCTTTGCTATCTATCTTTGCCGTTATGGCGCCTACAAAACTGCGCCTCGGCGGAGCCACACTAGCCATTTTTTCGAGTTCCGAAATTGCCACTACTTTTTTTTGGGCAATAATCTCTGAACGTTTGTGAGCAATAATCTCATCAAGTATGGTGCCAGTATTCAAGAGTTCGCCATTAGTTGGGTTACTCGAACTAGTTCATTAAATTTTTCGTAAGCTAGACCACTTGCTATTGCGTCCTGAGCCATTATCACCCCATTTTCAAGACTAGTTGCCACTCCAGATGCATATATTGCTGCTCCAGCATTCATGCTCACAATATTGGATGGTGCTGTATCAGGTTTCGTCAGTGATTTTTTTAATAGCTTGAGACTCTCTGCCGGTGAGCTAGCTATAAGCCGATCATGATTTTCTGCCTTAATACCAAAGTCTGAGGGTGTGACTCGATATTTTGTTATAATTTTTTCCTTAAGCTCGATAATGGAAGTAGGTTTCTCCAGGCCAATCTCATCTAGGCCTTCACTATGAACTATCAGCACATGATGGGCACCTAGTAGACGCAATACTTCAGCTATTTTGGTTTGCCAACTTGAGTCAAATATACCTATCACTTGATTTTTGGCGGAAGCTGGGTTCGTTAATGGACCTAGTATGTTCATAATAGTTCTGGCGCCAATTTGTGTTCTTACAGGAGCCGCATACTTCATAGCGCTATGATGCGTTTGAGCGAAAATGAAACCTATGCCTACTTCTCGGATGCATTGAGAAATTTGATCTGGAAGAAGATTCAATTTCACACCTGCTTCCTCAAGAATATCGGCACTACCGCTCATACTCGACATCTTTCTATTCCCATGTTTAGCAATATTGGCACCACTTGCTGCAGCGACAAATGCGGACGCTGTGGATATGTTGAATAGCTTTTTTCCACTTCCTCCCGTGCCGCAGGTATCGACTAAATTAGGTAGATCTACCTCGACTTTTATAGATAGTGATCGCATTGCTTCAGCAGCCCCAGCTATCTCATCTGCCGTTTCAGTTTTTACTCGAAGTGCCGCGAGTAGGCCCCCAATTTGAGCCTCGGTAGCTCGACCTGACATGACTTCTAAAAATACGTTCTTCGCTTCAGTTTTGCTTAAATCATGTCCTTCGAACAAAATTTCTAGAGTCTTTTGTATAGTCACCGTACTCTTTCCTGTTCGATAAAGTTTTGTAATAAGTCATGCCCATGGTCGGTTTTAATTGATTCAGGGTGAAATTGGACCCCTTCCAACAAGTATTCTTTATGACGGATCGCCATTATTTCCTCAATTTCACCATCTTTTTGTGTCCAGGCAGTTATTTCTAGGGAATTTGGTAATGAGCTTCTTTCTAAAACTAATGAATGATATCTAGTGGCTTGAAAAGGGTTAGGTAAGCCCCTGAAAACACCAACTGAGCTATGATAGATCATTGATGTTTTTCCGTGCATCACGTTCCCAGCCCGGATGACATTTCCTCCGAGGGCCTGCCCAATACTTTGATGTCCCAAGCATATTCCGAGGATTGGGATACTTGCAGAAAATCGATTGACGACTTCCATCGAGATCCCTGCTTCGTTTGGGGTACAGGGTCCAGGAGAGATCACAATTTGCTCGGGATTCATGGTGCTTATATCAGAAAGTGTAATGGCGTCATTACGATGCACTTCTACGGCAACACCCAACTCGCCAAGGTATTGAACGACGTTATAGGTGAATGAGTCATAGTTGTCGATCATTAAAATCATAGATAGCTAATTCTCTGTTCCTGGTTGCTTGCTTCTGATTAGATAGTCCTATTATACGGAGGCTACTGCCTTATCTAATAGTACTCGATTCAGTTTAAATTAAGATTCAATATGTATTAATCTTTCTTATATTTTAACTTTATTAGGCCTAGACTCTTATTTAGAAATGAAAAATGCTTCGATCATATTTGCGGTTTCTTCTTTTGTTTTCGTAATGATGATGGAAAAGGGGTGGTCTTTGCAAAAAGAAGATGAAATCAGTGCACCTCTCTCTTCTTCTATTACGCCTTCACATAGTGCGGATCCAGTTGAGGATATAGAAACAATTTTGACTACGCCTTTGGCGACTGAAGACTATGTAGAACCAACACGATGTTTATCACGATTTAAGGTATCGTCTGTCGACATTATTGATAAACAGCACGTTATTTTTTTTGGCCGAGGAGGCAAAGCATGGCTGAATAAGATGCGCTATCCTTGTATTGGCCTCCGTCGACATGATGTACCCCAATTCGATTATCGTTTGACGAATAAGATATGTAACTTAGATAGTTTTATGGCTGTGGATATGGCTTTCTCCGGTATGCGCAGATCTAGTGCATCGTGTGTCCTAGGGGATTTTCATCCTGTTAGTAGGGAACAGGTAATTTTGATCAGGGAGACTTTTGGCTCCAAGAAATCCCGAAGAAAGTGAGTTATCAATTAACGAGTTTTACTCCAAGAGAGGGTTCCGTTTTAGTCATTTTCTAGTTGGTTAGCCGCGGCAGCCGCCCGAAAGATAGCTCTTGCCTTGTTCATCGATTCCTTCCATTCAAGATTAGGAACTGAATCAGCGACTATCCCGCCGCCAGCTTGAACATACAAAGTATCATTCTTAATAACTGCAGTTCTAATAGCTATCGCGGTATCCATATTACCATTCCATGATAAATAGCCAACAGCACCACCATATATTCCTCTCTTTACTGGCTCTAGCTCATCAATAATTTCCATCGCCCGAATTTTTGGCGCACCAGACAGAGTGCCGACTGGGAGAGTTGCTCTCAGAACATCCATTGGTGTTTTATCCTCTCGGAGTTGACCTGTTACATTGCTAGAGATATGCATCACGTGGGAATAGCGTTCAATAGAAAATTGTTCGGTCACGCGTACAGACCCTGTTTTCGATACTCTGCCTAGATCATTTCGACCAAGATCGATCAGCATAAGGTGTTCAGCTAGTTCTTTGGGGTCCGCCAGCAACTCCTCTTCAAGAGCATTGTCTTCTTCCTCAGAATATCCGCGCCTTCGGGTACCAGCTAACGGCCGATTTATTACTTCGCCATTTTCCACGCGCGCCAGAATTTCTGGCGATGAACTTACTATTTGAAATTCATTAAGGTCCATGAAATACATGTATGGCGATGGGTTGAGATCTCTCAGCGCTTTATATAGGTTTATTGGTCTTGTTGCGAAAGGTGTTGACATTCTTTGGGATAGTACTACTTGCATTACATCTCCGCTTTGGATGTAGTCACGAATTTTCTCGACAGAAGTTTCAAACCCCTCTTTCCCAAAAGAAGATACGAAGTCACTTTCAGTTATTGTCTGGGATTTCTGTTTCGCATCAGTTTGAGGAATCGGCTGCTGAAGTTGTTCTGCTCGCCTAATTAAAGATTGATTAGTTTCTTCATACGAATTATTTTTTTTCGGGTCAGCCAAGCTGATTAATTGCGCGCTTCCTTTAAGATTATCAAAGATGACAATATCTTCGGATACCATCAAAAAGATGTCGGGTGTTTCTAGTTGATCTGGTGGTGATGTTCGGCTCAGTCGGTTTTCGACGAATCGCACCGTATCATAACTGAAATAGCCTACTAGCCCGCCGATGAATCTTGGCAGAGTCTCATTATTGGCTACTTTGAAACGACTTTGAAATTCTTCAATAAAAGCTAAAGGGTCTCCCGTATCAACTGACTCTACTACATTCCCATTGGTTTCAACTGTGACTAATTGACCGCAAACTTTAAGGATAGTTTTGCATGGTAGACCAATTATTGAGTAGCGACCCCATTGTTCCCCGCCTTGGGCAGATTCTAAAAGGTATGTATAAGGGTTAGAAGCGAGCTTTAGATAGGTCGATAGCGGGCTATCTAAATTCGTAGACGTTTCATATACCACCGGAATACGGTTGTACCCTTCTTTTGCTAGTTCAGAGAATTCTTTTAGATTCATTCTGCTATCTTACTGTATTTTGGCAATTCCCTGTTATTGGCCTGGTCTAATTATTGTAGTGTCGGAGATATTTTTCTTACTCCTACCGCAACCGTTATTCCATGATTAGTTCGCGGATGGATCTGATTACTTGGTCGGCACCTAACTTACTTGGTTTTATCCCTTGGTTGTAGCCATAGTTTACGCAAACGATTGGACAACATGCTGCTCGGGCGCATTTAACATCGGTGATCGAGTCTCCAACGAATAATGCTTCTTTAGTCTCAACTTGCAATTTATCGCAAGTATATAGAGCTGGACCAGGGTCTGGCTTGGCTGTGGATAGAGTGTCCCCACTAACAATTTCAGAGAAATACTGTTTCAGATCCAACTTTTCGAGGAGTGGGTGTGCGAAACGCGCCATTTTATTTGTTATGACTGCTAATTTAGCACCTCGCGTTTTGAGCTCGATAAGAGTTTCTATCACCCCTGGATATGGAGTGCTTTTGTCTGCAATATGCTGTTCGTAGTAATTCAGGAAGACCTCCAATAATGGACTTGAATCCATATCTGGCAACTCTTGGTGATCAAGAGCTCTTTCAATTAGAATTTTCGCGCCTTGTCCGACCCAGTCGCGTGTTACCGTCTCATCTACTGTTGCTAAATTGTAGACTGACAGTGAATGATTAAGAGCGGATTCTATATCTGGCGCAGTGTGAACAATGGTCCCGTCAAGATCAAATAGGTACGCTCGATATGATCTCAATGTTCTAACTAAGCGCGAGCCGCATTTTCTTGATGGTCGCTTCGTAGTTGCTGGTTGAAAATATTGCTGAGCCCGCTACGAAGGTATTTGCGCCGGCATCAGCCGCGTCTCTTATGTTTTCGGCGTTAATTCCCCCATCCACTGCTAGTCGTATTTCTTTATTAGTGGAACTGAGCATCTCGGCTACATCCGAAATCTTATTCAGACTAGAATCAATGAAAGATTGTCCACCAAAACCCGGATTGACCGACATGATTAGAACCAGGTCAACTAGGTCCAGTACCTCTGCCAGATAAGTTAGTGGGGTAGTTGGATTAAAAACTATTCCTGGTTTAGCTCCACCATCCCGTATTAACTGTAACGTTCTATGTAGATGTTCAGTACTTTCTGGGTGGATGCTTATGATATCGGCTCACGCATCAATGAAGTCTGGAATTATGCGGTCTACGGGTTTGACCATAAGATGCACATCCATCATTGCGTCAATTCCAGATTGTCTCAGGGACGCTAATACTAATGGCCCTATAGTAAGATTTGGCACATAGTGATTATCCATAACATCGAAATGAATAATATCGGCGCCAGCTGCCAGCACACTGTTTACTTCTTCACCTAGACGTGAAAAATCTGCTGAGAGAATCGACGGTGCTATCCAGTTGTCCATAGTGCTATTTTAGCTTGTTTCGTTTCCAATGAGTATCGCCCATTATTCAAAACCAATAGCCCATGAAGGATTGCTAGGCAAGGGTTTTATTTTCCCCCTAAGCGACGATTAAGCTGACTGAATTCAGTGTGCGATCCAATATCTACCCAGTCCCCTTCCCAAATTTCTCCCGAAACTTGACCATTCTTGACTGCGTCAAACAGTGGTTCTCTTAAAGAAAGCGGTTTTATAGGATATTTGTTTAGCCAAGCAGGACGAATTACGCCCATCCCGCAGTAGGTGTAGTCATTTCCTCTGGAAGTTATCTTTCCATTGGAAAACAAAAAATCGCCAGCATCAATATTGTCAGGTCTTGGAGTAAGGACCAAATGGGCTTGCGACCATTGCGGAATCTTATCTATCAGATTTTTAAAAGGGAAAGCTGTAAAGATATCGCCATTTAGCAATAAAAAAGGCTCATCCCCGAGCAACGGTAATGCATTTATAATACCGCCAGCAGTTTCAAGCAGTACATCTTCATAGCTATAGTAAATTCTAATTCCAAAGGCTTCTCCGTTCTGGCAATACGCTTCAATTTGGTCACCAAGATAGTGTAGATTGATGACTACCTCCTTAATACCTGCATTTTTTAACCAGCTGAGTTGATGTGCCAGAAGAGGCTTATCACCGACTTCTAGGAGAGGTTTGGGAGTATTATTTGTGAGAGGCTTTAATCTTTGACCATGCCCAGCTGCTAAGATCATGGCTTTCATGTTTTAGTCATTAGTTTCTCGTTTGATGCTAATTTCCAGTCCAACAACAGGTTAGTTATGGGTTGTAGAGAGGGATGTCGTTCACATAGCTCACTAGCGTGAGCGATGACTTGATTAATATATTCAAGGTGGCTTGATTTCCCATCTCTGAGGTATAAACGCGAAAAAATACCGACAGCCTTCAGTTGTCTCTGCACTGCAGTTAGATCGAGCTGCATCTTGAATTCATCTTTACCAAACTTGACCTTAAATTTGCAGAGTTTCAAGTATAGACTAATCCAGTGATCAATCTCCTGTTCACTAAATCGGTGATAACAGTCTCTGAGCAAAGAAGCTAAGTCATAGGATATAGGCCCAATTAGGGCATCTTGGAAGTCAACTAGGCCAATGCGATCATGAGAAAATAATATGTTTCTGCAATGGTAGTCCCGATGAACGCAACACTGAATCTGAGTACTCGCATTCTTTACTAGCAATTCAAACGGAGTCAAAAACAGCTTCTCTGGGAAGGTCTCTCCTAACCATTTTTCAACGAACCATTCCTTAAAAATGCCAAGTTCGTCTTCGAAGCGTTTTATTGAATATGGCGGTATTTTGGGGTCTGAAATTGCTTGAATTTGTATCAGCATATTTATGGCAGACCCAATAGCTTCTTCTTTGGTCGAAGTATCATAAGTATCTTTTAGATGGGTTTCGCCAAGATCAGTTAATATATACCAGCCGTTTTTCTTATTCGCATCGAGTATTGTCGGGACATTGATTTGATGGGCAGCGAAAATTTTTGAGAATGTCTCAAACCTTTCGTTTTCCTCTAGGTGCGGTGGAGACAGCATCAGAACATAGCTTGCGGATATATTATTCTTGCAAATTATGCGAAAGAATTTTCTGTGGCTAGCTTCCGCTAACAGCGGTACTACCTGATATTCTTCGGGTTTCCCGATGCCAGCCAGGGCTTTGCCTAGCCAGACTTGTTCTGCTTGATTTAGTGCATTAGTTTGCTGAGATTTTAGCATTTCTATTCAAATCTATTCGTGCTGGGGTCGTTATTAGCAGCCTAGGAATGTGTATTATCTACCTTGTGTTCAAAATTATGCATTTAATACTAATCTTTTTTTCTGCCCTAATGGTAAATATTGGGGTTTTTGCCAGTGCTTTAGCAAAAGGGGACAAGGCGTTAAGTGATCGGTATTGGAAAGTCACCGATAGTCAGAAAAATCAACCAATTGTATCGAAGAGCGGCTTTTGTGAAGGCCGATATGTCAAACCCATTTTCCAATCTAGTACTAAAAATGATGATAGTGAAGAGCCAGTTACGAGCGTATCTACGAATGCGGAGTATCTTTTGGATGGCAGGCTTCTTCTGGATGGCAAGGTTGAACTTAAGCAGGGTTCAAGAAAATTAAGTGCTGGCAGAGCGATCTTAGATACTGAAACCATGGATGCGTTTGTATCTAGAGGGGTGCTCTTTGAAGAACCGTTCGTCGCGATTAAGACCGATTCTGCGGAGGTTAATATTCGAACCGATGCCATTCTTAGTCCTCAGGTCGAATTTTTCTTATTCGGTCCAAAAATAAGAGGCCAAGGTGCTTCTTTTGAGCGGAATGAGAAGGGAACAGTGAAATTGACCAACAGCCGTTTTACTAGATGTGAACCTGGCAATAATAGCTGGTGGATTCGTGCCAGAAGCATGAGCGTCAAGCAAGGTGAAGTCTTTGGCACAGCCAGGAATGCAACCTTAAAGGTAAAAGGAGTACCAATTTTTTACACTCCCTTCATTAAGTTTCCAGTCACCGGCGATAGGCAGTCAGGGTTCCTATTTCCGACATTTGGTTATTCTGGCGAGGAGGGATTAGATCTTCAAATACCATATTATTTTAATATAGCCCCAAACTATGATGCGATTATTTCGCCCCGCTATATAAGTCAGCGGGGCTTAGGTTTAGATTTCAAATTCCGGCATTTATCGACATGGCAACAGACTTCATTCAGTCTGTCAGCCTTGCCTAATGATGATTTATTTGATGGAAGATACAAAAAAGAGGACTTTGATACGCTCGTCAATCAAGGTGGATTGGTCGATTCTGATTTCGATTCAGCAGATCGTTGGGCTATAGGCATCCGACATCGCGGAAAACGAGGAAGATTAACCACTCTTATCGATTACGCGGCCGTTAGTGATCCAGATTATTTCCGTGATTTTGGAGCCAGCATGCAGGTTTCTGATAGGGATCTTCAAAGTTCTCGGAGGATTGATCTGGAGCGTCGTGGAGAAATTCAGTACCGGCATGGCGATTTCTTTGCCAGAGTATGGTTGCAGCGATTTCAGAGATTAGACGATTATCCCATTGAACCCTATCAACGGCTCCCAGAAATAGAATTGAGCTATGGTGGTCGTTTGGGGTCACGGTTTGAGTATAACTTAGGGGTTGAATGGGTTTCTTTTACTCGAGATCGTAGCAAACTATCTTCTAGCAATGCTGTAGTTGGAAGTCGATTGCATGTTGAACCAAGGTTACGAATTCCTTTTAACTGGACCTGGGGGTTTTTCAATGTTGGGGGTGGATTGAGATACACCAATTATTCGCTCGATTATTCACAACAGACTAATACTGTGCAGCACCGTGACAAGAATCCCGATAGATCAATCGCCTTTGGTAGCGCTGAAGGCGGACTATATTTTGATAAAGAGGTCGCTTTGTTTGGTGTAGACCTAGTGAGCACCATGGAGCCGAGGATCTATTATTTGTATCAACAATATGCTGACCAAGATGGGCTTCCGCGGTTTGATGTAAGTGAGTTTTCCTTTCGCTATGACCAGCTTTTCCGGGATAATCGCTTTACCGGATTAGATAGAATAGGTGACGCGAATCAGCTGGGAGTGGGGCTGACGAGCCGATTAGTTAATGCGAAGACTGGTAGAGAGTATCTCCGCGCGAGTGTAGGGCAGATTAGGTATTTTCGCGATCGGAAGGTAGTTCTATACGGGAACCCCCGGGATGAACAATCAGATAAGGTCTCAGCATTGGCTGGAGAATTAAATTGGAGTATAAGTCGCCGCTTACTAGCGAGAGGGTCGATTGTTTGGGATACGAGTGATGGGAGGGTAGAGGAGGCTTTCGGAGAAATTAGATATCGAAGCGATAATCGACATATTTTTAGTGTGGGTTATCGATTAGCTAAGAAACATAGTATTAATCAACCAGATTTCTCCTTATATTGGCCAGTTAGTAAGAGAATGTCAGTCATTGGCCGTTGGAACTATGACTTTAAAAGTAAGCGAACTGTCGAAGCCCTTGCTGGTATCGAATATAATGATTGTTGCTGGCAAATCCGATTGGTAGGAAGACATTTCCTTGATGCGCCCCACGCAAGGTTATATCAGGATATTGAGGCCGACAAAGGCATTTTTCTCCAGTTTGTTTTTAAAGGGTTAGCTGGTTTTGGAGGTAGTGTGGAGACCTTAATGCGACATGGTGTAAGGGGATATAACCCGGAGATAAATAATGAAATGTAGAGCAATTATTTGGGTGCTGGGGTATTTGCTGGTTGTTAATACAAATGTGGTAGCCGCTCCAGGTTACCAAGAATTGGATTCTATAGTCGCGGTAGTTGAAGATGATGTAGTTTTAGCTTCAGAAATGATAGATCGGTTGCAACGAATCCGAAACCAGTTTGAGGCAAACAATGCCCAGCTGCCACCAAATGATATTCTTGTAAGCCAACTTATGGAACGCTTGATTATAGAGAGTCTGCAATTACAGGAAGCAGATAGGCGGGGCTTAAGTATTAGCGATGAACGATTAACTGAAGCAGTTAGAGCGTATGCTGACCAAGCTAATATGACGTTAGAAGAATTTAGCGAAGCATTGGTAGCTGACGGAATTAGCTATTTGGAATTTCGTCAGCAGATTCGTCAAGAAATGCTCATATCAGGATTGCAACGCAATGTGGTTAATAGAAGGATAACAATTACTGATCAAGATATTTCTGATCTACTTAATTCTCCATATTATCAACAGTTATTATCGGATGAATTTAAGGTTGGCCATATTTTACTAGCGATCGATTCCGCAGCAACGGATGGAGCAATTGCTGAAGCTGAGGCAGCGGCCATAGATATAGTTGAGACGCTTAGAGGAGGAGAGGATTTCTCGCAGATAGCTATTGCGAAATCAGCAGGTGCTCGTGCTCTAGAGGGCGGCGATTTAGGTTGGCGAAGAGCTGGAGAGCTGCCCAGCTTGTTTACGGAAACCGTTCTTCAGATGAGGTTGGGTGATGTAGCTGATCCAATTAGGAGTTCTAGCGGGATACATATAATCAAATTACTTGACCAGCGCGGAGCCGGTATGCAGAAGGAAATACAGACATCCTTAAGACATATTTTGGTACAACCTAGTGAAATTCGAACTGAAGATGAAACCAAATCCCTTATAGAAAAGATATATAGGGAACTAATTGAAGGAGCTGATTTTAGCGAGCAGGCACGTGTGCATTCCGAAGACCCTGGAACAGCTTTGAACGGAGGCGATCTAGGTTGGACGGCCGGAGGCGAATTTGTTCCAGCTTTTCGAGAGGCTATGGAGGATACCCAGACGAAAGAGCTATCTCTGCCATTCAGATCACAGTTTGGGTGGCACATCATAGAGGTGCTCGATCGCAGGGAAGCAGATCTAAGTGAGGAAACTAGGAGAAACATGGCATTGCGTATTGTGCATCAGCGCAGGTTTGAAGAGAAATTGCAGGAGTGGCTAAAAGAATTGCGTGACGAAGCCTTTGTTGAGGTTCGGTTATAGTGGGGCCACCAGTATAGTGGCCTCTTTAGCTGTTACAGCTGGAGAACCGGCCGGCATCGGGCCCGAATTAGTTGTAGCTTTGGCACTACGCAGCAGGGATCATCCTTGGATCGCTGTTGCAAGCATGGATTTACTTTCAGAGCGTGCCAGGATGCTTGGGGTTGATATTGTCCTAGACCAGAATTTAGAGCACCCATCGATGGAAGCAGGCACATTGACTGTGCACCATGTAGATCTAGCGAGCCCATCGGTACCAGGTATTTGCGATAGCAAAAATTCTAAATATGTTCTAGATACATTGAGGTTTGCAACTGATGAGTGTTTGTCAGGTCACTATCGAGGAATGGTTACTGGCCCAGTACAGAAGTCAGTTATAAACGAAGCGGGCTATAAATTCAGCGGCCATACTGAATTCCTCAGCAGGAAAGCTGGTACAGGTGAAGTGGTTATGCTACTAGTCGCGGGGGAGCTTCGGGTAGCCATCGCTACTACACATTTACCCTTAGCTGAAGTTCCGAAAGCGATTTCTCGTAACCTAATTAGAGGACAGCTTCAGGTTTTACTAAATGGTCTTAAAGAAAGATTCGGATTGTTGCAACCTAGGGTACTAGTGGCAGGCTTGAATCCGCACGCTGGAGAGGGGGGGCATATGGGCTCCGAGGAAATCGATATTATAGCGCCCATTTGTGAAGAATTTAGAATGATTGGGGAAGATATTGTAGGACCGATTCCAGCGGATACGCTGTTTACAAAAAAATGGCTATCCGGCGCGGATGCGGTTCTTGCTATGTACCATGATCAAGGTTTACCGGTTTTGAAATACGAAGGTTTTGGTAGAGCGGTAAATGTCACATTGGGACTGCCATTTGTTAGAACGTCGGTCGATCATGGAACAGCCCTAGATTTGGCTGGTTCTGGAGAAGCTGACCCTGGCAGTCTCTATGAAGCTATTAAGCTTGCTGATAAATTAAGTTGGATCTCAAGTGGTCGTCCGTAAGAGATTCGGGCAAAATTTTTTGATAGATGAAGTTGTCATAGAGGATATTGCAACCGCTATTGCAATATCGGATCAAGATCAAGTTTTGGAGATAGGCCCCGGTCGGGGAGCCCTAACCGAGGTACTTTATAATTCTGTAGCGGCGAAATATCGGGCTGTAGAGATTGATAGAGATCTAATAGAAGCTCTTTCAGCGCGTTTTCCACACATCGACTTGGTTGATGGTGATATTTTAAAACTGCCAATTGATGAGCTGCTTTGTGGAAGTTCTTGGCGAATTATAGGTAACCTTCCATACAATATATCTACTCCATTATTGGTACGACTTTTTGGATTTTCCGAAGCTATTTGTGATATGCATTTCATGTTGCAAAAGGAGGTTGGCCAGCGATTGTCCGCTTCTCCAGGCACTAAACAATGGGGTCGTCTTAGTGTGCTTGCGCAATTTCATTGTAATATTGAGGAGCTATTTTTCGTAGGTCCTGAGAGTTTTAGACCAGCACCTAAGGTGGACTCCTCTTTCCTAAGGTTGGTGCCACGAAAAGATAAACCATATCTGGAAGACGAGAAAAATTTATCATTAGTTTTGAGGCATGCTTTTTCTGGTCGGAGGAAAAGAATCAGAAACTCCCTAAAAATGTTAAACATTTCCTGGCAAACACTCTCTCTTTGTCCAGATAAGCGTGCGGATCAATTGACTGTCGATGATTATGTGATACTAGCTAATGAAATAGCGCTTAGGAGGGAGGATTGAGCACTTATGCCATAGGTGATGTTCAAGGTTGTTATCCGGAGCTGCTCGAACTTCTCAATAAAATATCGTTTGATCCAAGGAAAGATGTGGTGTGGTTCCTTGGAGATTTAGTGAATAGAGGACCATTTTCCCTAAAAGTAATCGAGTTAATACGATCACTAGGTAAAGCCGCGAAGGTGGTCCTTGGTAATCACGACCTGCATTTTTTGGCTATATATTTTGGTGGACATTCTTTAAATAAAAACGATACTTTTGTCGATCTGTTGTCTTCTGAAAAAGTTGATGAAATTGCTGAGTGGTATTGTTCCCAGCCACTGCTTGGAGTAGACCATCAGTTGGGTTATGCAATGGTTCATGCTGGTATTCCTCATATTTGGGATCTCGAACAGGCTACTGGTTTTGCGACAGAGGTTGAAAGATGTTTGCAGAGCGAGGATCGGGGCCATTTTTTTCAGCATATGTATG
>PAMO01000010.1 GCA_002707325.1 Gammaproteobacteria bacterium | reverse complement strand
CATAGATATCCTTCTTTCGGGAAAAGGGAGAGAAAGCGTAATTAATCGTGCTAGAAAAGAGTTAAGGGAAAGTATTATAGGGATAGCACCTATATTCAGCGAGAAGCCGTATTTTATGAATGATGAATTCACCTTGGTGGATTGTTGTGTTTCTCCAATATTATGGCGATTAAAGCATGTAGGCATATCGTTACCAGAGCGCTCGACTAGGCCTTTGCAGAATTATATGCAAAAAATTTTTGATAGGGAGACATTTAAGGAAAGTTTATCCGAGCATGAATTAGAGATGAACGAATAGTTTTGGTTCTTTCTCAGAGTATCTTTGCAGCAACTGTTTTTAATAACCCCGAAGCTATTTCCTTTCTGATAGTCGGATTAGTTTTCCCCTATTGACCAGACCCAAGGGAAGCCCCCTAATAACTTTATTGTCATCTTCTATGGATAGTGCTCCTACAGATCCAAGCAATTCATTTATTTCCTTCGATTTCAATAATTCTAGCCGATCACTGATTCTATAGGCATCAACCCCTAAAGCATACAGCGGAGAAAGAGGATCGGTTTTTATGTGGAAAGCGTCATCAAGCAGCTTGTAGAGTTCGCCTTTGTTTAATACCCATGGTGATTCGCTTACCAATATTCCGTCCATATTTGCTAATTCCTCTTGGGCCGCGGTGCGCGTGGTTTGTGAGGTTGCGTAAATAGGAAGATGCTCTCCAAAATGGAATTGCAGGGCTGGCTTAAGGGCTTGCGCTTCTATTGTGTTGACTAAGGCGATAACACCATCAATATCTTGGCGTGCACGTGGTATAAACTCAAGATCAACCCCAGCTTTTCTTGATATTGTATTGTGTCGCTGATTGCTTGCTTCGACTCCCATTGCGATGCCCACTGACCCCGTAATTTGTTTTATATCGGAGAAGGATTTTGTTATCTGATGGTGGGGCCAATCCTCTAGAATTTGATTTGAAGCTCGGTTGGCCCAATCGGCCTCATTTTTTATTACCAATACTCGTTTTATTTTGTCTTCAGCAATTTTCTTTAATAGCTCTTTTGCTTCGTCTTCGATTGCTAATCCGAGTTGGTAAATATTGCTTGATGGCACATCCTCTTTTTCTAAATAGTTCAAGGTCAGTGTTGGCAATGATGGCTCTAGCTGATTTATGACCTTAACCCGTTTTTTTAGCAGGGGGCCTACTAAAATATCTATATTTTTATTTTCTGCATCCGCGATGATTTCTGAAAGACTCTTGGTCTCTGAGTCATACAGAATTATCGATCTTTGGGTCCTTGTGTTTGCCGCGCTTTTCTCTTTGGAAATTAGGTAGGCTGATATAAAACCATCACGCACAGCTTTTGCCGCTGTTGAGTAGGTGCCTGTAAGGGGAAGTACCAGTCCAAGTTTGACTATTGTGCTTTGCGAATCTGTTCGATCCTCTAGTTGAGATGGGAGTTGAATATGTGTCGAATTGTCTGAGGCATGCATAGCGCGCCACCTTGCGATGCTCGTCCTTTCCTCGGGGAGGGAAAGGCTGGATGTTACCGTTTCCAACAGAACCCACCAAGGCAAAGTATTTTGGGTAGCCCTCTTTTTATATTCCTCAAGATTTAAAGCAGAAGTTTTTCCAATAATTTTCCAGACCTCGTCGTTTGCCAGCTGTTTGTCTTGGGAGCTAGGCCGGTACGCGCCAAGATTTTCAATTTGGCAGGTTACCTGGCTTATTTGGTCACGGTAGGCTGTGCTACATATCCTAGCATTCTTTTTGAAAACTTTGCGTGGGCTAGTGAAGGGTAGATTTATGGCCTTCAGGAACACTTCCCTCGCTAAGGAACTTTTACCCTGTAAGCTCAGGAGTTCAGCTTTAATTAGCCAGAAATCACCCAGTAGGTCAGGGGAAAGCATGTCAGGTTCAATTTGGTTAATCGCGTTATTGGCATGCAGGGGCAGGTTCGATTCGAGGTATCTTTGGGAAGCTTTGAGCCTTAGCTTTGCGGCTTTCTGTCCCTTTGCTCTTATTGCTTGTTGCATTAGAGTGTCGCCTGATATCGCTGTTTTTATGACAGCATTTCTGGCAACTCTTTGTTCCGTAGAGACTTGACAGCCACTAATGGCGACAACAGTGGCCCAAACAACAATAAATATGGATGGTTTTATTATCATGATCGGTAATCTTTATGTGGTAGCAACGCCAATTGGTAACTTGCAGGATTTTTCATCTAGGGGTGCGCGTCTTCTGTCATCAGTTAAAATGGTTGCCGCTGAGGATACCAGACGAGCAAGAACCCTGTTAGCCGAAATAGGTTGCGATAATGTTATGATTACGGCTCTTCATGAGCACAATGAAAAGACGCAGTTAGGCGACATTATCAAGCTTATTCTTGATGGAAATGATATTGCTTTAGTTAGTGATGCAGGAACACCATTACTATCAGACCCTGGATTTTTGCTGGTTCGGGAGTGTTGGCGAATGAATATTCCGGTTTTGCCGGTTCCGGGTCCGAGTGCTGTGGTGTCTGCGCTGTCCATATGCCCGATTCCGGCGGAACGCTTTTATTTCCATGGTTTTTTGTCTTCTAAGTCGACGCAACGTCGCTCACAAATTGAAGGGTTATTGGCACGTCGCGAAGCAACAGTATTTTTCGAGGCTCCCCACCGGGTAGAGCACTGCTTGGCAGATTTTCTGGAGTTAGCTCCGGAGCGGAAAATGATGCTAGCGAGGGAGATGACTAAGCTTTATGAGAGCTACGAGTTTGGTAGCGCTTCCGATTTACTGACTGCATTGAGGAAAGAAGATGCGTTCAAGGGGGAGTTCGTGTTTGTCCTTGAGGGGGAGACTAATGACATAGAGCATCCCTGGGAGAATCGACTGTTAGTTGCGCTGGTCAAGGAGGTTGGACCATCTAGGGCAGCTAAGATTGTAGGCCAGCTCTCAGGCAAGAATCGCAGAGAGTTATATCAAAAAGCGATATCTCTTCCGGAATAAATGCCTCGCTAGTAGCTTTTTCTCCAGAGTAGTTTACTCTAGAGGAAGAGTTGGTCAGGCAGTCGCTGGCCCTATAAAATATATTTTATAGGGCGGGAGGAAAGTCCGGGCTCCAAAGAGCAGAGCGCCAGGTAACTCCTGGGAGGCGTGAGTCTATGGAAAGTGCCACAGAAAGCAAACCGCCTAAGTGTTAGTCGTAAAGGTTAACAACGGCAAGGGTGAAAGGGTGTGGTAAGAGCGCACCGCGCGCTTGGAAACAAGTGCGGCATGGTAAACCCCGCTCGGAGCAAGACCAAATAGAGATCTAATAGCGCTGCTCGTGCTAGATTTGGGTAGGTCGCTAGAGGCTCTTGGTGACAAGAGTCCTAGATGAATGACTGCCTTGGAGCTAAGATTTGCTTAGTTTCATAACAGAACCCGGCTTACTGACCGACTCTTATTCTAAAAAAAAATATAAAAAAATATTTATATAAAAAATCATTCTATAAGTTAAAGTGATTTCTAGAAATATACAAAGAGTTATAGTTAAGTAAGAGAAAAATCATAGTTTTTAAAAAAAACCTATAGATTTCTGCGACTTATAGCATATTTCGAGCTTGACGCTATGCCCTCCCTAAACTACTGTCTTGAGTATATATGTGGGAATTAGTGGGGTTTTGTGGTTTTATGGGTACTATACCGATTACAAGAGCAATTGCACTTGTATTTCTAAGGTGTGGATCTGGAAAACTGAATTGAATTATGTTCCGAGGAATCAATACTGCCACTATCGATGGAAAAGGCCGCATGGCCGTCCCAGCACGGTTTCGAGAAGCGGTTCTTCTCAACTCTAGTGGAGAAGTTGTTGTTACGATCGATATGCGTGAGAGGTGTTTGCTTATGTACCCATTGCCCCAGTGGGAAGTTGTTCAAGATAAATTAGAACGCCTTTCGAATATAGGCCCTCAAGCTCGCTTGTTGCAGCGGTTACTTATTGGTCACGCTACTGACCTAAATCTAGATGCCCAAGGCCGATTGCTTGTGCCAAATATTTTGCGCGAATATGGGGAGATTAATAAAAAAGTTGTACTGGTAGGGCAGGGAAACAAGATTGAGATGTGGAGTGATGAGCACTGGCAAGCACAGATGAAAAACTGGTTATCTGATGGTGCGGATGAATTGCTGAGTGGTGGAGATGATTTTACTGGGCTGTCGGTTTGAGCGCGAGACACTGCCCTGTCATGTGCTCTGAATCGATTGATTTTCTGGTGCCGGAAAGCGAGAGCAATGGGACCTACGTGGATGCAACTTTTGGTAGAGGAGGCCACGCTAGAAAACTGCTATCCGTTCTGGGTCCGAATGGCAGGGTGATAGCGATAGACAAAGATATTGAAGCTGTTACAGAAGCTAGGAGATTGGGAGTGGAGGATCACAGGTTGGTTGCTTGTCATGGCTCTTTCTCGGATATACATGATCATCTAAAAACCGTGGGTGCTGAGCATGTGGACGGTATTTTAATGGACCTGGGTATGTCTTCACCGCAAATCGATGACTCTGACAGAGGATTTAGTTTTTCTAAGGATGGTCCACTTGATATGAGAATGGACCAAACGGGATCCATGACAGCTGCTGATTGGCTCAATGATGCTTCGGTAGAAGACATCTCTGAGGTAATAAACCGATATGGAGAAGAACGTTATTCGAAACGGATAGCTCATTCTATAGTGAATGAGCGCCCGCTCAGACGGACTGCGGATTTAGTGGCAGCTGTTGCAAAGGGGCAAGCCCGCAGTAGCAGAGGCAAGCATGATGCCACTAGGACCTTTCAGGCAGTTAGAATAAAAATTAATAATGAGTTAGTTGATTTAGAGAAGGGGCTTATAGATGGGTTTAATGCGCTGAAAATAAGCGGGAGAATAGTGGTAATAGCCTTCCATTCGCTGGAGGATAGGATTGTCAAAAGATTCTTCCGAACTCTTACACACAAACCTGCTATACCTAGACGGATACCGATTCGATATGAAAAATCGAAAATTTCCGCTGGTGTCGTTTCTAAGGCATTAAGACCGACACGTGAAGAGTGTGAAAGAAATCCAAGAGCCCGCAGTGCGGTTCTTCGTGCAGTCGAGCGCCTTCTATGAACGGGCTAAGATTATCGGTAATTAGTCTCTTACTCTTGCTTGTTGTTATGTCGGGTATTCAGGTGTCTTGGAATAGTCATAGGGTCCGTTCCTTGCACGCAGAAATTCAGTCAGTCCAGAGAGAACATGATACCCGTTTGGTGGAAAACAGCCGATTGTTGCTCGAAAGAAGTGTTGAATCTTCCTATAGGAACGTCGAGCGCTACGCTACAGAACAGTTAGGGATGATTTTTCCTGAGGTTGTTGAGCAGGTTTATCGATGAAGCATTGGCGTCATATTTTTATAATTTCGCTTTTTCTCATCTGCTGCTCAGCCATATTGTTGAGAGTGGGGTATCTCAATGTTAACGAGAAAGAATTTTTGCAAAGCCAAGGAGATGCTAGGTCTATTCGATCGAAGGTAATTCCTGCTTACCGAGGTGTTATCTATGACCGATACGGTGAACCCTTAGCAGTAAGTAGTCCTGTGTTTTCAGTATGGACGGATCCCAGCGAGAAAACATTGGTTAATACGGATATTAGTGAATTGGCAAGAATTCTTGATCTCGAGGAAACATCCCTAATCAAAAAGCTACGGAATAATTCTTCGAAGGAGTTTCTATGGCTTCGTCGCAGATTGCCTTGGAGCACGGCCGATAAAATAAGGGATCTTGATCTTGATGGCCTATATTTTAGGTCCGAGTACAAGCGTTATTACCCGGCGGGCGAGGTAGCTTCACATGTGGTTGGGATGACAAATATAGATGGAAAAGGGTTAGAAGGTGTGGAATTGATCTTCGATCATATCCTTCGTGGGACAAGCGGTAAAAAAATTGTCCTTCAAAATGAACGAGGCGAAATAATCAAAGATTTGGACTATTTATCCTCTCCTCAATTTGGCCAGGATTTGCATTTAAGCCTAGACCTTAGATTACAGTTCGTAGCTTATCGAGAACTGAAGGCCGCTGTTGAGGCTAATCAAGCCTTATCGGGTTCTTTAGTTATGTTGGATGCGGAGACTGGAGAGATATTAGCTTTAGTTAATCAACCTTCCTACAATCCGAATGAGTTGCAAACCGATTACATCTTTGGCTTGAAAAATAGGGCTGTAACGGACACCTATGAGCCAGGTTCAACCATAAAACCTTTTACTATCATGGCCGCCCTAGAAAGCGCCGAATATAGTGCTGCCAGTCAAATTGATACTGCTCCCGGATTTTTTAAAGTAGGAGGCAAGTTAATTGAAGATCCGGTAGATAGAGGCACACTTAGTTTGGGGGAGGTGCTCAAAGTTTCAAGCCAGGTTGGTATTGCCAAGGTTGCCTTGGCTCTGGATGAGGATGCGGTATACCAGGTTTTGGTCCGAGCAGGGATAGACGAATATATTGGCGCGGGTCTCCCCGGCGAAGCGCAATCCTTAATAGATAATTCCCAGTTGTCTAATCCAATAGTCCGCGCAACTCTCGCTTATGGTTACGGTTTAGCTATCTCACCTTTACAACTAGCCCAGGCCTATTTGACCCTGGCAAGCGAAGGGCTGCGGGTTCCTGTAAATGTGGTGCGTCAAGATTCACCTGCCGAAGAACGGAGAGTATTCGAAAAAACTACAAGTTCTCAGGTTGTGCGTATGATGGAAACGGTGACCGATGATACTGGAACTGCACCTAAAGCTAGAGTTTCGGGATATCGGGTAGCAGGTAAGACCGGAACCGCGAGAAAAGTTGGAGCTGACGGCTATGACGATGAACGTCATGTTGCAATTTTTGCCGGAATGGCTCCAGCTAGTTCACCTAAGGTAGTTCTTGTGGTCGTCATAAATGAGCCTCAAGGGTTGTCTCGAGGAGGTGGAGAGGTAGCAGCCCCCGTTTTTGGGAGAGTGATGGCCAGATCTTTGCGTCTTTTAGGGGTTGAGCCAGATGCTCCAGGACGGTCGGCATGACGAATATGCGTTTGGAGAAAATACTGCCTAATGGTCCTGTTCCGAATCTAATGATTTCCGGTCTAAGTGATGATTCTAGAATAATAGAGCCAGGAGAAGCGTTCATCGCAACTAAGGGAGAAGTTTGGGATGGGCATGATTTCGTTGAAGATGCAAAACGAAAAGGGGCGGCTGTGATTCTGTGTGAACGGCCTATATCAATAGATGGATTGCCAGTGATTTTGGTTCCGGAATTGCGGGAAAAACGCGGAGCGATTGCGGCTTCATTTTACTCCAATCCCAGTGCTGAATTAGTTGTTTGCGGTGTCACCGGGACAAATGGGAAGACATCAATATCACATTATATAGCGGAGCTTGGCCATCATTTAGGATATGTAACCGGTTATCTTGGAACTTTAGGTTATGGGGTTAGAGGAAAATTGAAGCCATCTCCCTTAACAACCCTTGATGCCATCAGCTTACAAAAGAGCATGCGCAGTTTGACTGATGCAGGGGCAACAATGGTAGCAATGGAGGTTAGTTCGCACGCTCTGAACCAAGATAGAGTTGATCACATAAGTTTCGATACAGCAATTTTTTCTAATCTGTCGCATGATCATCTTGACTATCATCAAAGTATAGAGGCCTATAAAACTGCTAAGGCAAGATTATTTAAATGGGAGACTCTTTCAAAAAGTATAATTAATATTGATGATGAGTTTGGTAAAAGTCTCGCTACTAGAATTTCTCATGGAGTTGAATGCATTACTTTTGGGGAAAATGGAGAGGTTACTTGGTCTGATTTAAGTTATGCCCCTGGCCGCATTACCGGTAAATGGAGAACTCCATGGGGGAAAGCTGATCTGGATCTTAATTTGCTAGGCCAATTTTCCGTGGCAAACATGGCCGCGGCATTGGCTTTCCTATGTAGTGAAGGCGAAAGTTTATCGGATGTAGCTTCTGCTAGTACGAAAGTAGTCGGTGTGCCCGGTAGAATGGAGCTTTTTAAATCTCCAAGTAAGCCTACAGTTATAGTTGATTATGCTCATACGCCAGATGCTCTGGAGAACGCCTTGGTAACGGCACGAATGCAAACTGATGGCCGGTTAGTTTGCCTACTCGGTTGTGGTGGAGACCGCGACGCGAAGAAGCGACCGATAATGGGAGCGATCGCTGAACGCTTGGCAGACGAGCTCTGGTTCACGACTGATAATGCTCGTTCCGAGGACCCTCATACCATTGTTGAGGATATGTGTTCCGGTTTGAAGGATATTGAAAACGTAAATAAGTGTTTAGATCGCCAAAATGCTATTGAGTCTGCTTTTCATAATATGGCAGAAGGCGATCTCTTGTTTGTCGCTGGCCGAGGGCATGAGACTACCCAGGAAATCGCTGGAAAACTCGTTGCTTTGGATGATAGAGCATTAGTGTCAGATCTAATGGAAATGGAGCGCTAATGTTATTGTGGGTAACGGAATACCTTGCTGAATTTGTTAGTGGATTTTCAGTGTTTCAGTACCTGACCTTTCGAACAATGGTTAGTGCATTAACCGCTCTTGCCTTATCGCTATTAATTGGACCTTGGGTAATAGCTAAATTAGCGCATTACCAAATCGGACAGACGGTTCGAGATGATGGGCCACAAACACATCTGAGTAAAACGGGAACGCCAACAATGGGTGGTGCTCTCATTCTTATAGTTATTAGTTTTACTACCCTGCTATGGGGTGATCTCAATAACGAGTACGTATGGATAGTCTTGTTGGTAACATTGTCTTTTGGTGCTATTGGATGGATCGATGACTATTTGAAAGTGAAGTTAACGAATAGTAAAGGCCTATCTGCTCGATGGAAATACTTATGGCAATCTGTAATAGGTATGGGTGCGGCGATCTATTTGTATTCGAACGCACAATTGCCTCAGGAGACCGCCTTGATTGTTCCTTTTTTTAAAGAAATCGCGATTTCCACTGGGGTTGGATACATTTTAGTTGTTTATCTAGTAATTGTTGGCACCAGCAACGCTGTTAATTTGACTGATGGGCTTGATGGCCTAGCGATCTTACCAACGGTTATGGTTGGCGGGGCATTGGGGCTGATCGCATATTTGTGCGGAAATATACAGTTCTCTGAGTATCTGCAGATTCCCTATATATCGGGAGCAGGTGAGTTAGCAGTATTTTGCGGTGCTTTGGGGGGAGCTGGATTAGGATTCCTCTGGTTTAACACGTATCCAGCTCAAGTCTTTATGGGTGATGTAGGGGCTCTATCACTGGGAGCAGCTTTAGGTACCGTAGCAGTAATAGTTCGACACGAGATTGTTTTATTCATCATGGGTGGCGTTTTTGTTCTAGAGACGTTCTCGGTTATTTTGCAGGTGGCTTCTTATCGGATAACTGGCAAAAGGATTTTTAGAATGGCCCCAATTCATCACCATTTTGAACTAAAGGGTTGGCCGGAACCTCGTGTAATCGTCCGATTTTGGATAATTACTTTAGTGTTAGTAATTATTGGCCTCTCAACACTCAAACTTAGGTAATCAATCTATGCGGCGAGGCACATTTGGGTAAGACAGCTGTTATAGGGTTAGGTCAAACGGGGTTTTCATGTCTCAATTATCTCTATGGTAAGTCTAAGCTGATTGCTGTGGATTCAAGATTGCACCCACCAAAAAAAGACGTTTCAAAAGCACTTTTCCCTGATGTCGAATATCAGCTGGGCGCGGAAACATTCGATAGTGTAGGTGTTGATAGGGTAATAGTAAGCCCTGGCATTGAATTGGATAGCCCATTGGTCGCAACAGCGGTTCAGAAAGAGATACCGGTAATAAGCGATATAGATTTGTTTTGTGAAACTACTACTGTGCCAATTTGTGCTATTACGGGGACTAATGGGAAGAGCACTGTCACAAGCTTAGTGGGCCACCTTTTTCAGTGTTCTGGCTATAGCGTGGGTGTTGGAGGAAATTTGGGCCGACCCGCTTTAGATATGCTAGACAAAGGATATGAGCTATATATTCTTGAGCTATCCAGCTTTCAGTTGGAGTGTATGTCTCGACAGAGGTTTTTGGCTTCAACTATTCTCAATATTTCAGAAGATCATTTAGATAGACACGAATCCTATGAACTCTATGCTTCTATAAAACAAAAGATCTATTTGGATAGCAAGTTTTGTATTTTTAATAGACAAGACATGCAAACTAAACCAATTAATAATCAGGCATCTATTATCAGTTTTGGTGCAGATCTTCCAGGTACTGGGGATTGGGGTATTCAGGATGATTGGCTAGTCTTTGCCGATCGCGCTAATTTTGAAAGGATTATCCGGATCGACGCACTCCCTTTGCTTGGGACTCACAATGAGATGAACGTGCTCGCGGGGTGTGCGCTCGCTAATGCAATGGGATTAGACTTCGACTCAATAGCTGCAGGTATAAAGTCTTTCGAAGGTTTGCCCCATCGGTGTCAGTTGGTCTTAGAACGATTTGGTGTCAAGTTTTATAACGATTCAAAAGCTACAAATGTTGGGGCAACAATCGCGGCGATCAGTGGTTTGGGAAATATCCACTCAAAAAACCTGATACTTATTGCAGGAGGAGATTCTAAGAATGCTAATTTATCTCCACTAGAAGGCCCAATTTCAGAATTTGTAAAAGCAACCGTATTGATGGGGAAAGATGCCGCTTTAATAGACCAAGTAATCAATTCCGATACGCCAGTCTTGCATACAAAAACGATGCTTGAAGCGGTAGTAAAAGCGACCGAATTAGCGGAACCAGGCGATTTCGTATTGCTGTCTCCAGCTTGCACAAGCTTAGATATGTTTTCTAGCTTTGAAGAAAGAGGTAGAAAATTTGTTGAATCTGTCAAACGGGTCGTTAAATGATAGCTCGTATTGATTGGATATTATTATTTGCAGTAGCGTTGATACTCAGTTTGGGAATGGTGATGGTTGCTTCAGCAACGATGGCAACAAATGCGTCTTTAGTAATTCGTCATGGCGCATATTTGATACTTGGGATAGGTGTCTGTCTAGCAATTTGTCTGATTCCAATCGCATTTTGGGAAAAAAGTCATCGGGTGTGTTTCCTCTTGGCAATTTTTTTATGTTGCTTAGTACTAATTCCAGGAATTGGTCTAGAGATGAATGGTGCTAGGCGCTGGATAGGTCTTCCTGGATTCTCTTTGCAGGCTTCCGAATTCTCTAAGTTACTACTTGTAGTGTATGTTGCCGGATATTTGTCGAGGTTTCGCGAAGATTTGCGAAATTCCATTTGGATATTACTTCGCTTAATGTTGATGTTAGGTATCGTATCAATCCTGCTCTTAGCGGAACCAGCCTTTGGTTCGGTTGTAGTTATTGGTGCTGTTGCTACGTTGATGATTTTTCTAGCTGGCGCACGGATCACCCATTTTCTGTTTCTTGGGCTTTGCGCCGTTATCATCATCGCTATATTGGTTGTGGCAGAGCCATACAGATTAGAACGTCTCTCTTCTTTTTATGATCCCTGGGCTGTCGCTTTCGGTAGTGGCTATCAACTCACGCAAGCACTGATTGCTTTTGGAAGAGGGGAAATAATGGGACTCGGTTTAGGAGAGGGGATCCAGAAGTTATTTTACCTCCCTGAGGCACATAACGATTTTATATTTGCCGTTATAGCTGAAGAGCTCGGACTTATAGGATCTGTTTTACTGGTGGCATTATTTGTATTACTCGTTTTACGAATCATGCGTTTGGCTAAGGGGTCCATCGAAAACCAAAAGTTTTTTAGTGGTTACTTAGCTTATGGCATAGCTCTGACCATAGGCATACAAGCCTTGATTAATTTTGGAGTAAATACCGGTGTTCTTCCGACCAAAGGATTGACTCTTCCATTTGTGAGCTACGGTGGTAACAGTTTGTTAGTTTGTTTTGCAATGCTTGGTCTTATCATGCGAATTCACCTAGAGGACCCTAACGATGGGTGACTCGCAAATTAACGATATGCGCCATGTGCGCCGCGTTCATTTTG
>PAMO01000009.1 GCA_002707325.1 Gammaproteobacteria bacterium | reverse complement strand
GTAAAAATCCGGCTCGAAGACAATCTTTCATTGTGACGGATGAAATTGTAGATGCGATTTCCCTTGAGGATTTTTGCTCTGAGTGGGCCGAACATTCCCCAGCCTTTGGGCAAAAACTTACTTTACTAAAGGATGTTGCGAGCTTGGCAAGAAAGTTGCATGTTGGGGGGGTAGTTCACCGCGATTTCTACTTATGTCATATTTTATTAAATAGAGGGCCTGGCAACACACACGGCTCTCTTGTCCTTATTGACTTGCATCGCGCTTTAATTCGAAAGCAAACGTCTTATCGGTCTTTAGTTAAGGAATTGGGCGCTCTGTATTTTTCATCAATGGATATAGGGTTGTCATCCAGGGATTACTTGAGATTTCTCGCCATCTATTTTGGGCTTACTCCCCGGGAGGTTTTAGAGAATAAAAACCAGTTAATCGCGGCTGTTTGTAAGCGAGCAGAAAAGCTATATGCCAAGCGCAATCGGCTCTGATGATAGAATTGTTTGAGGTTGAGCTAATCATTTCTATGAACAAATCCAGCGAGCATTTTCTACTAGGTGTTCTGGGTTAATCGTCCCAACAATAGCGCTAGATACGCCAGGATTTTTTGCTATCCATGACAAGTCGGCAGGCCCCCTATACCCTCTTGCCAGCGGCTTTTTAATCAATACTCCGCAGCCTCTTTGGGAGGCTAGTTCAATAATTTTGCCTTCTTTTTGTGCGTTATGGTTGAGAGTAGTCATTATGACATCGGCGCCAAGCGATATGGCTCGCTTGGCACCATCAATTGTTTTGTGCGAAATGCCTACTGCTTTTATTAGTCCCCGTAATTGAAGCTCCTGCAGTGTTTCGAGAGCTCTCCAGGTATCTAATATGTCTAGATCATTCCCATCAGAGTGTATCAACGCTATATCCAAGTAGTCGGACCGCAGTCGTTTTACTGATCTTTCGATGCTCTTTCGAATCGAATCGCCCGTAAAATCAAAGGTAGACTTTTTCCCATCGAACTCCTCTCCGACCTTGCTGCATACTACCCATCGGTCCCTATTGTTTTGGATTAACGTTCCTATCAAGCTTTCACTGACGCCATATGAGGGGGCAGTGTCAATTAAGTTAATGCCTAGCTTTTCAGCTTGATCGATTAGTGCTTTTGCCTCTTGATGGCTTGGCAGCGCATAAGATTTTTTGTAGGCAGTTCCTTTATCACGGCCCAATTGGACAGTGCCTAGGCCTAGTATAGAAACTTTAATTGACCTATTTCCTAGGTATCTATATTCCATTCCATGTCCCAGTGATTTTTGGCGAGTTCTAATTTTGGAAGTTCAAGTTTTGGGCTGCGTTGATTTCGTGGAGGAGCAATTAGTGGTGATAGCAGATCTTCTAACCGAGGAATTAGGCTAAGTTTAATTGGCCAGCACGTTATTACGGGGCCTTGACGGTCTAGGAAGAGGTCGTTTACTTCTAAACGTCTGTTCCTTATGGGCTCGGCTCGGTCATGCTCGAAGGTCATTAACTGGGCATCATTCCAATTCACCCATGGAATGTATTTCCGGAGTTCCTTTAAAGCTTGATCTCTCAAATTTTTCGAGCTCATAGCAGCGCCTGCTGATGCTAATCTTCCACCAAGATACCAGATGTTTCTATTGCTTGATTTATGAGTGGTGATAGTTAGCCGTGGTTCGTTTGATGTAATGTTGGTAATACAATGAGCAAACATCTCTGGGAGCGATGGTTTGTAAACACCGACTTGTTGTAGTGGGCGCAGTTGCATTTTAGGAGAGGACATGCCAAGGCCGTCTAAAATGGATGCATTACCGACACCTGCGCATAGAAGTAGATGTTTTGCTTGTATTTTCTGTCCATTTATATGTGCAACCGCACTATCATGCTTTAGTTCGATTTCATTGCCGGTTATTAGATATCTATACGCTTCATTGGTTATGTTTTTGTACAGGATTTGTATCAAAGAGGGGATATCTATAACTAGTTCGTCAATTTCAATAACCTTGCCGATGAATTTCGGGTGGTTAAAAGCTTCTGGAAAATCTTGAGGCAGCATTGTATTGGTTTCGCGATGGAGAGCCCGCTGGCTGAGAAAAGCGGATAGGCGGCTACCGATCGAGTTTGTTGCAAACATATGGTATTTGTTTGAAGTGACAAGCAAATTTTTCAGATCGATTTCACCGCGTCCCAGGATGGCCTTTCTCCAGCGATTTGGCATGCTTGACAGCGCGTCTGACCGAGGACTGAGGAATCCATTAAGGCTGTATTTTATACCACCATGAATTATCCCTTGGCTCGCTAGTGTTTGTATTCCTCCTGCTGCAATCCCATCAAGCAAGGCTATGCTATATCCTCGTTGCTTGAGGGCGTTCGCAGCCCAAAGGCCACCCACCCCCCCACCAACTATCATGAAATCTAACGATTGATTAATATGCATAACTTGGGGAGCCTAATTCCTAGACTGCTATAGAGCAACTAGTCTTCTTGACCTAAAGGGCTGACGTGCGCAGTCTTAGCATATGATTATTTGTTTATATCGACTGTTACAGTTACTAGCTTTTCCATTTTTTTTAGTTTTTCTGGGTATGCGATCTTTTCGTGAGCCAGATTTCGCCAAAAGTATCCCCCAACGGTTTGGGTGTAATAAGCTTCAGCACTTGGAGGGGGCAATCTGGTTTCATGCGGTATCAGCAGGAGAGGTCCGTGCTATAGCCGCTTTGATGCGACTTATGCACAGCCAGTTTCCTGATCAGCCATTTGTCGTGACGACCATGACATCAACAGGAGCGGACCAAGCTAAGAAACTTGTAGGCGACTTCGCTAGTCATTTCTTTGCCCCATATGATTTTAGGGGTGGGGTAAAACGGGTTTTCGGGTCAATGAAACCAAGAATTCTGGTGGTTGTTGAAACAGAGCTTTGGCCAAATCTGATCGATGTTGCTGCCCAAAAAGGGGTTCCGGTAGTGTTAATTAACGCCAGAATGTCGGCTAAGTCAGCTCTAGGTTATAAACGTATAGGCCCTTTGTCGCGCCAAGTTCTTAGAAAGCTTAGCTTCGTTGGAGCTCAGTATCCGGCCGATATGACACGCTTTGTTGAATTAGGTGTTCCAGAGAACAAAATTGGCGTATTAGGGAATATAAAATTCGATCTTGTTTTACCTGAGGGGCATAGAGAGGAGGTTTCCCGTATTCGGGAGAGCTGGGGGATAGGAAATCGACCCGTTTGGATTTCAGCGTCTACTCACCCTGGGGAGGAAGAAATTCTTCTAATAGCACATCGGCGTATATTGATGGATTTTAAAAAAGCGGTAATGATCTTAGTTCCTCGACATCCTAATAGGGCGGAATCGATTTTAGTATTGGCCTCCAAGCTTGGAATGTCGGCCTCAAGGCTAAGTCAAATTTCAGGAGGTATTGGAGCCAATGTTTCAATAGTAGTGGGCGATACTATGGGCGATTTGCTATATCTCTATGGTGTTTCTAACGTGGCGTTTGTAGGCGGCAGTTTGGTTTCTTCTGGTGGCCACAATCCCGTCGAGCCAGCTTTATGTGGGCTTCCCATCCTAATGGGGCCTAGCCAGTTTAATTTCCAAGAGGTCGCCCGCTTTTTTCTTAGTAAAGGCGCATTGAAGATCGTAACAGACGCTGATCAAATCGTTGTCGAGCTAGCAGCATTATTGACAGACACTGAAGAAATTGATCGTATCGGTCAACTATCTCAACAAGTGGTATCCGAAAATATTGGTGCTACGGAGAGAACCTTGTATATGCTAGCTTCCATATTTGACCAAACTGATGATAGTCATTGTGAGTGAGAGATGTGCGGCTAGTTTGTGATGCTACGTTGTCGTAATGTCGTTAGCTGATCTACGGACTGTTTTGTGTCTACGAAGCGGTTCAATTCATTGATATCTTCGCTACTCAAGGTTCCCGACATTTGCTTTAGCAGTAGAAGATTCTTTATATAGTTATACCGGCTATCAGCATAGTCGAATTCTGATGCATAGAGCCTATTCTGAGCTTGAAGGACATCGACAATGTTGCGAGTGCCTACCTCATAACCTATCTGAGTGGCCTCTAAGGCGGATTGGGAAGAGGCAATTGCCTTTAGTCTAGCCTGCACTCGCACAACATCTGTACTAACTGCCCTATATAGGTTGCGGGTATCTCTGCTGACGTTCAGTTGGCGATCAAGCAAGAACTGATTCGCCTGCTCTACTAGAGCTCTAGCCTGACGAGATCGACTAGAAGTTCTGCCACCTTGATAGATAGGCATATTCAGCGTTAGGGCATATACATCTTGGTCTATCTTAGACCCTAGAAATGCTTGCCCTCCGGTTACGAAATGGCTGGTGCTTGCTGTTGCCGAGATTGTTGGTAGATAACCCGATTTTCTGGCTCGCAAAGTACGCCGAGCCGCTTCTAGTTGAGCTTGCGCTGCCTGAATAGTCGGGTTCCTAGCAAGAGCCTCTGAAACCCATTCTTCTTCATTTTTTGGAGAGGGGGGGATAATCGGCAACTCTTCAGAAATTTTATTAATTGATGTGTATGGTTCCCCGGTTAGTGTCCGCAAAGTTTCGAACATTATGTCGTGATTACCTGCTGCCTGTACTCTGCTGACAATTGCATCATCGTAGGCGGCTCTAGCGTCAAGCACATCGGTAATTGCGACGAGACCGACATCAAATCTTTGTTGTATTTGCTCCAGTTGTCTTTTGACGGCTGCTTCGGCCGCTTCCGTTGCATCAAGAAGATCATTCGCACGCAATACATCCAGGTAGGCCGCCACAATCCGCACTATTAATTGCTGCTCTGTGGATACGAACTCCCACTCAGCTCCTTCTACATTCTTCTTAGCACTGCGATATTCGAACCATGTTTCCAAATTAACGATCGGTTGTTGCAGTTGAGCTTGCCATTGGTGTTCGTTGAAGTTTTGATCCGGTGCGCTTAAGGGTTTCCCGGTAGCAGGATCCCTCATTATTTCACCAGTTAGAAAATTAGCGGTGGGGGATAGAAAAGTCCGTTCATTCCACGAAGTTGACGCGCTTAAACCGATATTTGGCAGTAACGATGCTCGTGCCAGCGGAATACTTTGCCTGGTAGCAACTAAGCCGGCCCGCGCAGCACCAGTGACGGGATCATTTGTTTTTGCATCGAGGTACGCTTGGGATAAATCCGCAGCGAACGATCTATGAGTGATTAGTAGCAAAAAGGATAAAAATATAAAGAGGGCCTTAATATTCACGGTGGTACCTTCGATAGTTCAATTTGGTCGGACCAATTTGGTCGGGGCAATAATAGCGTTTTTTAGGAAGAAGTCCAGATATCGTTACTGTTAGTAACGAAAAACATTCATTTTGGTATATTTTCTACAAATCAGCCGAGATAATTGCATATTTGATGGTTTGTTAGACTCAATCACCTAGTTATGTTCATGCAATAGCGGCTTTCGAAGGCTTGCTTAATGCGTGAAAAATTTTGACTTGGCAGTTCTTCCTGTTCTTGTATTTCTTAGCCTGTCAACAGTGACCGAGCACTGTGCGATAGGTATAGTGAGGTTATCGCTGGTAAGACTCTCAAGATGAAAAAAGGAAACCTAAATAACAAATCAAAGCGCCCAGGCTACAAAGTCGATTTGGCTGGCCATATTGCTACCTGCGATGCTAATTATTTGCGTTTAGTGGAATTATTTCCTGGCATTCGCTATGAGAACGATATTGCATTGCCTCTAACTTTTGGGACATGGCGAGAAAAACTTTTATTAGAGATTATAGAAAAAACTCCATATACCACTCTTGTTCGTTTGAGTTGTGCCCCAGGTCAAACCTGGCATCTAAAACAGCCGTTAGTTATTCGTTTGTACCATGATGCAAGAAGTGCCGAAGTTGTAGAGTACCAGAAGGATGGATATTTTCGGGCCAAATATGAATACCCTAATTCAGAGGGAAGACAGCCAGACGAGAAAGTCCAAATGAACCGTTTTCTTGGAGAGCTTTTGGTTATATGTGCAAAGTATGAAGAAGGAGCGGGTGACGCTATATTAGTATAAATGAGGGCAAATGTTCTGTGTATGACCAGGTCCTGCAAATTACCGATTTACATTTAAAAGAGAATCCAACCTCTACTCTATTGGGCTTCGATACTGCGGCCACGCTGGAAATGGTATTAGAGAAAGCGCTTAGCGAGGCAGAACCATCCGCTATTTTGGTAACAGGAGATATAGCACATGATGAGCAACTTAAAACCTATTACCGTTATCTCGATATTATGGCGGCACACTATACCGGCCCCATTCTTTCGCTGCCTGGAAATCATGATCAATCGCAATATTTCGAATCACCAGTAAAAACAGAGCCCCTCACCATTGGGAACTGGTTACTCGTCGGCCTAGATAGCCACCTTGATGGCCAAGTAGGTGCAGATGTATCGGCCGAGGATCTGAGAGACTTAATGGAGTGCCTTGATCAGCATCGAGACAGGCATGCAATTATCGCGACCCATCACCCTCCCGTTAGTATTGGGTGTTCCTGGTTAGACAGTCATCGAATAAAGATTGACACAGAGTTGAGCCGCTTATTGGAAGACTACCCTACGGTAAAAGGCATCGTATTTGGCCATATTCATCAGCCGATAGACATTATGCTTAAAGGGGTGAGGTTATTGGGAGCGCCATCTACGTGCTTTCAATTTTTACCTAATTCAACATCCTTCAGCCTTGACCGAAAGCCACCTGGTTATAGGTGGTTAACGTTAATGGATGATGGTCTTTTAGAGACGGAAGTCTGCAGATTGAAAGTTTGCCCTTATGAAATCGATATTTCGGATAAATAGATTATGGCTATACTAATACATAGTTGTATGCTCAGTTGCATTTTCTTTTTCACCCCAGCATTTATGTGAGGTCCTAAAATTTATGGCGCAGAAGGAATATTCCGCTGAGTCCTTGCAGGTTCTTTCGGGCTTGGAACCCGTACAGTTGCGTCCTGGAATGTATACGGATACTACTAGACCTAACCATCTACTACAGGAAGTTATTGATAATAGTGTTGATGAGGCCTTGGCTGGCTACGCTACAAAAGTTGAGGTTACGATTCTTAAGGATGGGACCATTCAGGTTGTTGATGATGGTCGTGGTATGCCTGTAGATGTGCATTCCGAATATAAGGTCTCAGGGGTGGAGCTTATTTTAACTCGACTGCATGCTGGAGCTAAGTTTGATAATGAGAATTATAACTTCTCGGGCGGTTTGCATGGGGTGGGGGTGTCCGTAGTAAATGCTTTGTCCGAAAGACTCGAAGTAGAGGTTAAAAGAGAAGGTGCTTGTTATCGGCAGGTCTACGAGAATGGCAGTGCACTAACTCCGTTAGAAAAAGTTGATACTGTAGGCAAAAGAAATACCGGAACTCGAGTAGCTTTTCGACCAAAAGAGAAATATTTTGATTCACTAACGTTATCGTTCTCTAGATTACGACATTTGCTCCGAGCCAAGGCTGTGTTATGTCCAGGTCTTAAAGTGGCGCTTAAAGTCGAAAATGAAAAAAGGCATGATGGCGCATGGCAATACGAAGACGGGTTGCGAACATATCTTAATGAATCTCTTTCAGGGGCTGATACGATACCTGATCAGCCATTCATGCATTCAACGGAGGTTGACAATGAGGCTGTAGAATGGGCTGTCAAATGGGTTCTAGATAAAGGTGAGTTAGTCACCGAATCCTATGTGAATCTTATCCCTACCCCTCAGGGTGGAACACATGTTAATGGTTTGCGAACCGGTTTAATCGAGGCTCTTAGGGAATTTTGTGAGTTTAGAAGTTTGTTAGTGAGAGGCCTCAAGTTGACAGCGGATGATCTTTTTGCGGAATGCAGTTATGTTCTATCTGCTAAACTATTGGACCCTCAATTTTCTGGCCAGACGAAAGAAAGATTATCCTCACGCCAATCAGCTGGTTTTGTTGCGGGAGTTGCAAAGGATGCCTTTAGTCTTTGGCTAAACGAGCATCCTCATGAAGGCGAGCGGATTGCAGAGATTGCAATTTTAAATGCTCAACATAGGGTAAAAACGGCTCGAAAAGTCGTTAGAAAAAGAATTACTGCTGGGCCAGCCTTGCCAGGAAAATTAGCGGATTGTTCAGATCAGGATGCATCTAAAACTGAGCTTTTTCTGGTTGAAGGGGACTCGGCAGGAGGTTCTGCTAAGCAAGCTAGGGATAGAGTTTTTCAAGCGGTCATGCCTTTGCGTGGGAAAATTCTCAATACTTGGGAGGTTGATGCCGGCCAGATTTTGGCGTCGCAAGAGGTCCATGACATTTCCTTGGCGCTTGGAGTTGACCCAGGTTCGGAAGATTTGTCCGGATTACGATATCATCGTATCTGCATTTTGGCCGACGCTGATTCAGATGGATTGCATATAGCAACTTTGCTATGCGCGCTTTTTTTAAAGCATTTTAGGCCATTGGTCGAGGCGGGTCATATATACGTGGCTATGCCGCCTTTATATCGTATAGATGCTGGAAAAGAGGTTTTTTATGCGCTCGATGAGGCGGAGAAGGAGAGCTTATTGCGAGTCATATCATCGGCGAAAAAAAGAGTGGAAAGTAATGTTCAAAGGTTTAAGGGTTTAGGAGAAATGAACCCCATGCAGTTAAGAGAAACGACTATGGATCCTGATAGCCGCCGGCTTGTTCGTCTAGAGCTCGATTCCATTAAAAAAACTGATGAAATGATGGACATGCTATTGGCTAAAAAAAGATCCCAGCATCGCCGAGATTGGCTTGAGAGAAATGGCAACAAAGGGACGTTAATTTAGAGAGCTCTCCCTGGTGCCGATGGAAGGGACGGCTATTTAAATTTGCTACTTAAAAGAACAAGGGTTTGTTCAAAGAGAGATTAAAATGACTGTTGAGACCACTGATTTAGAAAAAATGCCCATGCGAGTATATACCGAGAGAGCTTATCTCGATTACTCGATGTATGTGATTAATGATCGGGCATTGCCTCATATTTCAGATGGTCTTAAACCAGTACAACGTCGAATTATTTATTCAATGAACGATCTTGGGCTTGGAAGCCAGGCTAAATTTGCGAAGTCCGCACGTACTATTGGCGATGTCCTTGGCAAATATCATCCGCATGGCGATAGCGCATGTTATGAAGCTATGGTGTTAATGGCTCAAGACTTCTCCTTTAGATATCCATTGGTCGACGGCCAAGGAAATTGGGGTGCTCCCGATGACCCTAAATCCTTCGCCGCTATGCGATACACAGAGGCTCGACTCTCTAAATATTCGGAGTTACTTCTGTCAGAGGCTAGGTTGGGGACTGTAGATTTTGTTTCTAATTTTGATGGAAGTTCGCTAGAGCCTGCCCAGCTTCCGACTAGGGTGCCGATGTTATTGTTAAATGGGGCAACTGGTATAGCAGTTGGGATGGCTACTGATATACCACCGCATAATCTTAAGGAAATTGTCGCGGCAAGCATCTATTTGATAGATCACCCCAAAGGAGACCTTGATGGAATCATGACTTATATATTGGGACCAGATTTTCCGACGGATGCGGAGATTATAAATTCTAAGGAGCAGATTAAAGAGTATTACTCGACAGGCCGGGGCACCATAAAGACCCGGGCGATTTGGGAGAAAGAATCAGGAGAAATTGTCATTACGGCTCTTCCATACCAAGCGTCGCCCGCGAAAATTTTAGAACAGATAGCGACGCAGATGAATGCTAAAAAACTGCCAATGCTTTCGGATCTTCGTGATGAATCAGATCATGAGAATCCTACTAGACTTATCTTGGTTCCTCGATCAAATAGGGTGGATGCTCAGCGTGTGATGAGCCATTTATTTGCTACTACTGATCTCGAAAAAACTCATCGGCTAAATATGAATGTTATAGGCCTTGATCAGCGTCCTCAGGTCAAGGGGTTGTTAGACATTTTAAAGGAATGGCTTGTGTTTCGTACCGAGGTTGTGAGGAAGAGGCTCGGTCACCGCTTAGACAAAATTAATGAGCGATTACATATCCTTGAGGGATTAATCACTGCTTATCTTAATATTGATGAAGTGATTAGAATAGTTCGAGAAAAGGACGATCCCAAAGCTGCATTGATAGCTAAGTTCGATTTAACCAATTCGCAAGCTGATGCAATTTTAGATATGCGGTTGCGACAACTCGCAAGGCTTGAGGAGATACAGCTCAAGTCTGAGCTAGACTCATTGGGAATAGAGGCGAGAGATATTGAAAAGACTTTAACCCAAAAATCGAAAGCCAGAATTAAGAAACTTTTAAAAGATGAATTAGAAGAAGTGGCGGACAAGTATGGCGATGACCGACGTTCGCAAATGATAGAGAGGGAAGAATCTGTTGCCTACAGCGAGCAGGAACTAGTTAGCAATGATCCCGTAACAGTTGTTTTGTCAGAAAAAGGCTGGGTTAGGTCAGCGAAAGGCCATGATGTTGACCCAACAGAGCTAACGTATCGGGCAGGTGATAGTTACGCCCATTTCTCCAGAGGTCGTACAAATGATAACGCCATTTTTTTAGATTCCTCCGGCAGAACCTATGCGCTAGGAGCGCGAACTTTGCCGTCTTCACGGGGTCAGGGAGAACCCTTGACGGGAAGGCTCAAGCCAGCTGATGGGGAGAGATTTGTAGGAGTTTTGATGAGTGATTCTGCGAATAAAGCTTTGCTTTGTAGTGATGCGGGTTACGGGTTTATTTGTGAGCCACAAGATCTTATTACAAAAAATAAGGCGGGAAAGGCAAGCTTGACTGTCCCTAAGGAAAGTAAGGCGCTGCCGCCAATTCCACTGGATTTGGGGAGGCACAAAAATATCGTTTTAGTTACTAGTAGTGCTCGCCTTCTTGTTTTTCCGTTGGAGGATGTTCCTATGCTTGCTCGTGGAAAGGGCAATAAACTGATAAATATACCAAAAACTGACACTGCTCAAACGAAAGAACATCTGTTGTCGGTAGCGGTAATGGGTGAGGGAGATGAACTGATAGTGCAAACAGCTACCCGTGCTTACAGCATAAAAGAGAAGGACCTTATAAATTATTTGGGCGCTCGAGCTAGGCGGGGGAAATCCTTACCGCGAGGGTATCGAAACGTGGTTTCGATCTCGGTCAAATAATTAATTTGATAGGAGAGTATTTATTTGTTCATTGACCAAAGATTGGTGGGATGCAGATAGGCTAGTAATTGAAAAAAATCTAATGTCCGAAGTCGACATTTCTTTGGTAAGAGGGTGTATTAAGGGCTGAAATCGTATTTGATTGGCAGTAAGAAAATCTGATTTAAAATGGCTCCCTACGCTCACGGTGTTTACTTTAGTAATTGCTGTCAGTAAGCGCAGGTCCTTTATCTCTGGGGCCATCATATCTATTTTTGTAGTTAGGCCTTCGGTTTTTTGAATGGCGATCCGGTATTCGCCTGGCTGTCCTTTCAGCAGCCCAATAATCACGAATGCTGCAAATAGAGCTTCTAGTTGATCATTACCTTCAGTATTTACAGAGAAAAGCATAATCAGGCCCATGCCAGGCATGTGATGGACTGATGATTTATAAAATGGCCCCAGCTTTTCGACTAACCTTTGGGCAACATCGAGTTCTTTTTTTCGTTCCGTTTGAGATAGGGCAATCTGGTTGTAAAGATTTATGCCGACCAGATATTGTATGGATGTTTCCTCTGTTATAGATACTTCGCTAGCTGAGCCAACAGAACTCTCATTGGTTTTTATAACCCGATGACCAAGAATCCACAAAGATATGGCGGGAATTCCTATAAGCATTAAGCAGGCCAGAAGTACATGAGTTGTGGTAATAGGCGAATGCAAAATTGTTGGTTCCAACGTAATTCGTACGTACCCCATAACAGTATCGTCGAAGACCACAGTGTCAGAATAGCTGGGGCCTGCACCAGATTTCCCACTTGATGAAAGTATTTTGTTGTCTAGACTATAAACGCTTACCAGCTGAACCCCTTCAATCTCGGCGAATCTGTTACTTATTGCTGCCAGATCCATTTCGTCTTGCGTAAGAAGCGGCTCCAGTACCAAAGCGGAAAGGCTTTCAGCTAGAGTTTTTCCGTAAAAATCGTTCTTAGATTGGAAGTTGTCCGTTGCCAGTAAAATCCAACCGGCGCAGAATACAGTCAATGTCGTAGCCATTATCGCTGTAGCAGTAGAGGGTGGCTGTGATTTAATGAGTTTCATATTAGACGTTAGCTTCATGGAACTTCTAGCCTCTCAATTAGACAAGAGACTATAGCTGGTGCCAAGTAAAATTGTGTTGATAAATATTTCTGGGGAAGATCAGCCAGGTTTGATGGCTATAGTGACATCGCGATTGTCCGATTATGAGGCGCATATCTTAGATGTTGGGCAATCGGTTATTCATAATGAGCTGAATTTGGGCATCCTAATCCAGTTGAGCGAGATGAAGAAGCGGAGAGGCTCGGATGAGCTATTACCGATCTTGAAAGAGCAAATGGAAAAACTGGGGATGTCAATGCGCGCCACCCCGGTAACGGTCAAGCAATATCGTGATTGGGTTGCAGCTCAAGGTAAGCTTAGAAGTATCGTAACTTTATTGACCTCTGGGGATACGAGTGAACAGCTAGCTTCTGTAACATCAGTAGTTCAGCAGCATGGACTTAATGTCGATGGCATAAGGCGCCTATCGGGACGAATACCTTTTGGACAAGAAAGTACAGGCCGCATAATAGTTGAAATGAGCTTGCGCGGTTTTATTCACGATCCTGCTAGACTAAAAACTGACTTAATGAGTTCAGCAGAGAGATTAGGTTTCGATTTTAGTGTCCAACGGGATTCTGTTTTTCGCCGAACTCGACGCCTTGTTGCATTTGATATGGATTCGACACTAATCAACGCGGAGGTCATTGACGAATTGGCGAATCGGCACGGAGTGGGCAGCCAAGTTGCTTCTATAACGCAACGAGCAATGACAGGGGAGCTAGACTTTGATGAAAGTTTTCGAGAGAGGTCGCGCTTATTGAAAGGGTTGCCGGTGAAAGTGTTACATGATGTGGCTGAAAATGTTGCTCTT
>PAMO01000008.1 GCA_002707325.1 Gammaproteobacteria bacterium | reverse complement strand
TGCATTTGCCCAATAACTTCGCCGAACGCCGGAAGGTATTTGCCAAGCACCCCGTATCGTCGCATGCGTGTTAATTGCGATACCAAGGTGTAAGGAGCCTTGAGAAGATCAATGAATAATTTGTTATTTTTGGGATCGTTACGAAAGCGTTCATCTATCAAATCGACATTCTCTCGAATTAATCTAATAGTGTTAGCTCTTACGCCAGAAATGTCCCTCCTGTTAGCCATTACGACAAATAATTCTAGAAGAGCACTTGGTTGATTTTCGAAAAGTAGGGGTGATCGTGCTTCTATGTATCCATTTCGTATTTGAAAGTTTTTATCGATAACCTCAAGCTTGGGTTTTTCACTGAAGCGCAATATTGCTTCTTCGAAGTGTTGTAGCAAGATATCATTCGCTTCTCGCAGCTCTAGAATATGTTGATAGTAGAGCTGCATGAAACGTTCCACTCCTAGACGAGCCTTAGTATCAGCAAATCCTAATTTTTGAGATAGTTCACGTTGATATTCGAAGAGAAGTCGGTCTTCTTTTCGACCTGAGATGAGATGGATTCCATATCTTATCCACCACAGATATCTTCGCCCTTCATCTAGCCTTGTGCTTTCTTCAGGATTTAGTATGCCAAGTTCTTCGAGAGCGTTAATATCCGTTGTTCCAAATTCACGATCAAGAACCCAAAAAACAGTTTGCAGATCTCTCAGTCCTCCTGGCGAGCTTTTAATATTCGGTTCTAGGCCATATTCGACGTTATCAAACTGCCGATGTCGGTTATGTTGTTCTTCATATTTTGCCTTATAGAACTTTTTGCTTGGCCATAATCTTGGGGATTTCAACATTTTGTCGAGGGCGAAGGCTATGCTTTTGGATCCTGCAAGAAAACGTCGCTCGAACATTGCTGTTGCTACGGTTATGTCGGTTTTCATTTCCTGTTTGCATTCCTTTATTGTTCTAACCGCATGTCCAATCTCTACATTTAGATCGTATAATCCGTGGAGAAACCGGCTTATGGCATCGTTGTGAGATTCAGGGTTTTTACAAATGATCAGAAGATCAATGTCTGAATGAGGAAATAGTTCTTTCCGACCGTAGCCTCCTACAGCTAAGAGGGTTAGTTGTTTTTCGATCTCACTAGGGATTGCTTGCTGCCAAATTTTTTCTATAGCTTTATCCATGTATTTAGTGCGCTCCAATATCAAGTCATCCACATTGGCACGTTTCCAGTATTGGGCAGCTAGTTTTTTATCTGTAAGCGCTAAGTTTCTCTTCAGTTTATTCACTAAGGGATTAAGCTGAACTCCATATCTTCTAGTTTCATTGGATGATGCCCTGCTACTCATTTTTGCTTTCAGAAACCCTCATCTTTTCGTTTTGTGAGCACCTCAGCTCCATCCGCAGTAACCATAATTGTGTGCTCCCATTGAGCGCTCAGTTTGTGATCCTTGGTAACGACAGTCCATCGATCGGGGAGTATTTTGACATTTCGAGAGCCGGCATTGATCATGGGTTCTATTGTGAAAGTCATTCCTTCTTCAATGAGTAATCCGGTATTGGGCTGACCATAGTGAACTATTTGAGGGTCATCATGAAAAACAGTTCCGATCCCATGGCCACAAAATTCACGTACTACCGAGAACCTCTGGGCTTCGGCGTGTTTCTGAATGGCATGACCTATATCGCCCAACCTCGCCCCTGGTTTTACTACGTTGATTCCCTTGTATAAGCATTCCTGCGTAACTCTAACCAATCTCTTGGCTAGAATCCCTGGCGTCCCAACGTAAAACATTTTGCTCGTATCGCCATGAAATCCATTTTTGATAACTGTGATGTCGATATTAACTATGTCGCCAGACTTGAGCGTTTTCTTGCTTGTCGGAATACCATGGCAGACCACATGATTCACCGAAGTACATATAGACTTTGGAAACGGAATTTGACCAGGCCCATTGCTATAGTTTAGGGGAGCTGGAATGCATCCAAGTGTTTCAACGATATAGCTATGGCATATTTTATCGATGTCCTCGGTAGTTATCCCCGGGATGATGTGTTCTTCGATCATCTCCAACACTTCCGCTGCTAACCGCCCGGCAGTCCGCATTCCGTCAATTTCAATATTTGTTGTAACTTTTGCTGTCATAGTATCCTGTTTCAGGTCGAAGCTGTTTATGGTATAAAGCGCGCCGCTCTTCGGCAATCACAAACCTTAGGGCATAAATTGAGTAATAAGATCGGTCACTTTAATAGTGTAATGTAATTAGTATAGCACTCACGTCGTCCGACACATGTCCCGGGTGCTTCACAGCTGAAAAGCTAGTGAGTTTGGGCATGGGGATGGCGGAGGTATAACCCGGAGATAGAGAATGAACATAAGTATGCGAGATATGCTCGCGGCTGGAGTACATTTCGGCCACCAAACCCGTTATTGGGAACCCAAGATGGCACCTTTCATTTTTGGTTCTCGAAATAAAATCCATATTATAAATCTTGAAAAAACAGTTCCGTATTTTGAGGCTGCTTTAAAGGAGTTAGAGCGTCTTGGTAAGAAGCGTCATAAGATTCTATTTGTAGGGACCAAGCGAGCGGCTGCTAAGGTTATAAGAGAGCAGGCGCAACGTATTGGTATGCCTTTCGTAGATCAACGATGGCTTGGAGGTATGCTAACTAACTATAAGACTATTAGGCAGTCGATTAGGCGCCTTCAAAATTTAGAAACGGAATCAGCTGATGGCACCTTCGAGATGCTTACTAAGAAGGAAGCATTGCAAAGACGGCGATTGATGGAAAAACTTGAGCGTAGTTTGGGTGGGATCAAGGAAATGGGCGGTTTGCCTGATGCTTTGTTCGTTGTCGATGTCCAGCGCGAGCACATTGCTATAACCGAGGCTAATAAACTAGGAATCCCAGTTTTTGGTGTGGTTGATAGTAATTCTTCGCCAGATGGAGTTGACTGGATAATTCCTGGTAATGACGATGCGATAAGGGCTATTCGGCTTTATGTTACCGCAGTTGCAGATGCTATTGCTATGGGACAATCAGAGGCAGGGGGGGAGGTTAAAGCAGGTGATTTTGTTGAGTTAGAAGAGGAAGTAGAGGTTTTGCAGGAGGATGCAAAGCAAGTAGAACAGACTTTGGATGATGATTCTGGGGCTAGTGTCTCGGAAGGTGAAGATGACGAAGATATCGAAGCTCAAGCAGATTCATCGGTTGATGTTGATGATGGGATAGCAGGGGAGCCTCAAGAATCAAATGAGCCAGATGAAGAAGACGGAACCAAGGAGTAGAAATGGTTATCACAGCATCTATGGTCAAGGAGCTGAGAGAAAGGACAGGGCTTGGCATGATGGATTGCAAAGCAGCTCTTTCTGATGCAGATGGCGATATGGAACTTGCTATCGAGGAGCTTAGGAAAAAGAGTGCTCTAAAAGCAGCTAAGAAATCAGGCCGGACGACAGCAAACGGTTTAATCGGTATAAAAGTGGCAGATGATGGTTCGAAGGGAGTGATGGTCGAAGTAAACATAGAGACCGATTTTGCCGCGAAGAATAAAAAATTTATAGCTTTCGTGGAAAAGATAGCGACGGCAGCTTTTCAGCAGGATCTAACGGATCCAAAAGATCTTTTGGTTGGGGAACTGGAAGAAGAGAGGAAGGCTTTGGTGCAAGAAATAGGGGAGAACATGAATGTTCGACGTATAGCTTGTTTGGGATCTAAGGACAGTTACGTTGCAACATATATCCATACTGATAACAGGAAGGCTGTTCTGTTGGAGCTTTCTGGAAAGCACGAGGAATTAGGCAAAGATTTAGCTATGCATGTTACAGCGATAAATCCTTTGGTAGTAGAAACCAGCGACGTATCAACTCAATTGTTGGCTAAAGAGAGAGAAATTTATACTGCGCAGGCTGAAGAGAGCGGAAAGCCGCCGGAGATCGTTGAAAAAATGGTCGAGGGAAGAGTAAGAAAATATCTTGCTGAGGTTAGCTTTGTGGAACAGCCTTTCGTGAAAGATGGCAATATCAAAGTAGGCCAGATGTTGTCGGAAAAAAATATTGCATGTAAAGGGTTTGTGCGGTTTGAGGTTGGAGAGGGCATTGAGGTTGTGGAGGAGGATTTCGCATCTGAGGTAGCGGCTCAAATCAAAGACTTGGGATAGAAACTAGTACGTGATAACGTCGTAGATATGTTTTTGATTCGTGTATTGGAGTCCATCAAGAATGATCGATGATATTCAGGACGATGCAAGTGACCGTATGGCAAAGTCTATTGAGTCCCTGGAAGGGTCGTTTGCTAAAATCAGGACGGGTAGAGCTAACCCCAGTCTTTTGGATACTATTGTGGTTGAATACTACGGTAACGATACGCCGCTTAATCAAGTTGCGAGTATTACTGTAGAAGATGCTCGGACTCTAGCTATTTCTCCCTGGGAAAAAACCTTGGTTCCTGATATCGAAAAAGCGATACTAAAAAGTGATATCGGTATCACACCGGCTTCAACCGGTGATCTCATTAGAGTCCCTTTGCCCGCGCTAACTGAAGAAAATAGACGGGATCTTGCTCGGCAAGCAAAGCAGGAAGCTGAGAATACAAGGATCGCGGTTAGAAATATTCGGAGAGATGCTATCAACCACGTTAGGGAGTTGGTGAAAGCAAAAGAGGTTACAGAGGATGAGGCTAGGAGAGGCGAGGATCGCATCCAAAGCATAACGGATGAGTGGGTTTCGCACGTGGATTCTGTTCTAATTGCGAAAGAGTCTGATCTCATGGAGATCTAAAAGGTTTCTTGTTCAAGGATAAGTTGCACGATGTCGGATCAGCCCATCCTTTTTGGTACCAAATTAGCGGAAGAAGCGCTTCCTAAACATGTTGCCATTATAATGGATGGAAACCATCGCTGGGCAAAGAAAAGACGATTGCCTGGAGCCGCTGGTCATAGAGCGGGAGCGAAAAATGTTAGGCCAATCGCAGAACTTTGTGCTGATCTAGGAGTTGATTCTCTAACGCTTTTCGCTTTTAGCACTGAGAACTGGAATCGACCACAGCCTGAGATTGACCTTTTGATGGATTTAATGCGTGCTGTTTTTCGAAATGATTTAGACGAGTTGTCCCAGCGCGGGGTCCGTTTAAGAATTATAGGAAAGAGAGAACGTTTCCCAGAAGATTTGCAGGAGCAAATGACTGATGCTGAGGCTCTTACCGCTAACAACACAAAGATGTCTCTAAATATAGCGGCTAATTTTGGTGGGCGTTGGGATATTGCGAATGCTGCGAAAAAGCTAGCTTTTATGGTTAAGGAGGGAAATATCAGACCCGAGGATATAGATGAGGATAGTTTTTCCAGACATCTATCTCTCGAAGGTATGGTAAGACCAGATATATGCATTCGCACAGGTGGCGACCATAGATTAAGTAATTTTCTATTATGGGATATGGCATATACAGAATTATTTTTTACTGAGTGTTTTTGGCCAGATTTTGACGAGGAGATGTTGAATGTTGCTTTTGATTGGTTTTACGAGAGAAAGCGCCGTTTTGGCAAGCGGAGTTAGTTAATTGCTTAAAGCGAGAATTATTACCTCTTTAGTCGCAGCTGCAGTCATATCTAGCGCTATTTTTATGTTGTCTTTGGAGGGCTATGCGCTTCTTTTTGGAGTAGTGGCGGTAGTAGCTGGCTATGAGTGGGGAAGCTTATTGATATTATCGCATCGTTCCAGAGGTGTGATTGGAGCAATTATAATGGCAGTGATAATGTTTTCTTCATGGGCTGCCCGCGAGTGGTTCCCATTTCATTTGATCATGGTTTTTGGGATTCTTTCTTGGTTTTTAGCTGCCGCCATAGTCTGGTTTTATCCACAGAGGAAAGGCTTTATTCAACAACCCCTAATCTCAAGTATTCTGGGGATTCTTATTATTTGGTCAGCATGGGTCACTCTGCTGATGGTTAGAATCGAACTTCCAGACGTTGGGGCCTATTGGGTTTTTTGGATTTTATTATTAGTTGCTTCAGCAGATATAGGGGCCTTTTTCACCGGTCGTCGCTTTGGGGCGAGGTCGTTAGCTCCTTTGGTTAGTCCTGGTAAGACATGGGAAGGGGTTTTTGGAGGCCTTCTTGTTGCATGTGCTGTATGCGGAGGTATTCTCTCGTTTTTGGGTTATTCGCCAACTTGGTGGTTATATGTTGCTACTTTATCCGTAATTTCTGTCGTGGGAGATTTGTTCGAGAGCGTTTTGAAACGGGAGCGTGGCGTTAAGGATTCAGGAAATTTATTGCCGGGACATGGAGGGATATTGGATAGAATTGATGGTGTATTATCGGTTTTACCTTTCTTCGGGTCCTTGATTTTGTTAGGTAAATTTTAGACATAATTATATGTCGGTATGTTCTGGATCGTTTATTATTGGAGTACGGATATTTTAATAGTCTGATTCTAGTTCGGCAGAAATTTATTTATGGAATTCCTTCAGTACCCATTAGCGTTAATAGTTACCATAGGGGTCTTGGTAACGGTGCACGAATTCGGACATTTTTTGATAGCGAGAAGATCTGGAGTCGATGTTTTAAAATTTTCGGTAGGTTTTGGACCAGGCCTCTTTAGTTGGAAGGATAGCAGAGGAACTGAGTTTGTAGTGGCGGCCATTCCTCTTGGGGGTTTCGTAAGAATGCGGGGGGAACATGAGGTTGAGATAGGATCACAGGCTTCAGTTGACGAGAGTATATCCTACGAACAGTTACCCGTTGGATGGAGAATTGCGATAGCGTTTGGGGGCCCTATAGCTAATTTTTTGTTAGCGATTCTAATTTACTGGATTCTATTTATATTGGGTTCGACTAGCTTTGCTCCCGTAACGGGGCCAATGCTCTCCAATTCATTGGCCGCTTCGGCAGGATTGCAGGCCTATGAAGAGATCGTGGCGATCGATGGGAAAAGGACTCAAGATTGGCAAGAAGTATCAATGGCATTAGCTGCACGAACCGGTGATAGTGGGACTATCCATCTTACGGCATCCCGGCCTGGATCAGAGAAATCGAGGGACTTGGATATCGGCGTCGAGAATTGGCTGGCTAATGAGGATGAACCTAACTTTATTGGTATGTTGGGGATTACGCCGATAGTCCCGCCAATCGTCGGAAATATTATTGTAGACAGTGCTGCCGAAGAGGCTGGCTTTAAGCAGTGGGATCGCGTAGTACGAATCGGCACTATTCCTGTTCGTTCTTGGAGTGATTGGGTGGAAGTTGTGCGAGAAAACCCTAATCGGTCACTAGATATTCTAGTTGAAAGAGGAGGGTCTCAACTAGAATTGAATCTTGTTCCAAGATCAATGCTGGTTGAAGGAGTGGAAATTGGTTTTGTTGGCGTAGAAGCACATGTAAATCATGTTAAATATGGGATTATTGGGGCTACTTTTAGAAGTATAGAAGAGACGTGGAGTAAGACATTTCTCACCTTGAGTTTGTTGAAAAAAATGGTAGTAGGTGACCTTTCAGCTAAAACTTTAAGTGGGCCGGTAGCTATAGCTAAGGTGGCCGCAGACTCTGCCAGCTATGGTTGGAGATCCTTCATAGGGCTCCTGGCTTTATTAAGTATCTCTTTGGGGGTTCTTAATTTACTACCTATCCCTGTGTTAGACGGTGGTCATATAATGTATTGCTTGGCTGAGATGATTAGAGGTCGGCCGTTATCGGAAAGAATGCAGTTGATAGGTAATCAGTTCGGGATGCTATTAGTGGGCGGGTTGATGATTTTTGTTTTATACAATGATTTTGCTCGTTTGCTATAAGAGGATGAGGCAAAGATGAAAGGCTTTATGCGGAAATATTTTGTCATGCTGGTGTTTTTAACTTTTAGCGGCAACACACTAGGTTTCATAGTGGAAGATATCAGACTTCAAGGGCTGCAGCGGGTTTCAGCGGGAACAGTATTTAATATATTACCTATAAGCGTTGGAGATTCAGTTGATGAACTTAGCACTCGCCAACTCATTAGATTACTGTTTGGTTCTGGTTTTTTTGATGATATTCGTATGGCTCGCGATGGTGATGTTTTAGTTATCACTTTCGACGAACGTCCAGCCATCGATAGTATTGAGATCGAAGGAAATAAAGCTATCAAAACGGATGCGCTTCTTGATGGTTTGGGGCAGCAAGGGTTGAGAGAGGGTGAGATATTTAAGCAAGCAACGCTGGAGCGTGTGGGAATTGAATTGGAGCGACAATATGTTACACAGGGAAGGTATGGAGCCTCAATTGAGACCACGATTGATGAATTAGCTCGAAATAGAGTAGCTATTAAAATCGATGTAGAAGAAGGGAAAAGTTCGGGTATAAGGCATATCAACATTGTAGGAGCTAGTGTGTTTCCCATTCCGAAACTATTGGATCAGTTTGAGTTGAAGCATCCGAGCCTATTATCCTTCTACCGAAATGATGATAAATATGCTCGCGAAAAGCTGACTTCGGATCTAGAAGCGTTAGAAGCATATTATAGGGATCGGGGGTATGTTGAATTTGATATTAGTTCTACCCAAGTCAGTATTACTCCAGATAAACGCCAGGTTTATATAGCAATCAATATTGATGAAGGAGATAAATATACAGTCGAAAAAGTTAGTCTAGTTGGCGATTTAAATGATGTGTCTCCCGCGGATCTTGAAAGATTGTTTTTAGTGGCAAAAGGCGAAGTGTTTTCTCAGGCTAAAGTAACAGCCACCGAAGAGCTTCTTACTAGGGCTCTTGGGAATTCAGGCTATACTTTCTCTACGGCATCGGGTGTGCCATATGTCCATGAAGATGGGACTGTTGATGTAGAATTCTTTGTTGAATCAGGTAAGCGAGCGTATGTGCGCCGCATTAGTTTTACTGGCAATAAAATAACTCAAGATGATGTTTTGCGCCGAGAGATGCGTCAAATGGAGGGAGGATGGGCCTCTACCGCTCAAATCGATCTTTCTAAGCTCCGTTTGGAGAGGCTTGGATACTTTGAGACCGTTGATGTTGAAACCCCTGAGGTGCCTGGGACCGACGATCAGATTGATGTTGAGTTCGTGGTCAAAGAGCAGCCTTCTGGAAGTATATCGGCCAGTATTGGATTCTCACAAGGTTATGGACTTATGCTTGGCGCAAATTACCAGGAGAGTAATGTTCTTGGAACTGGGAATAGCTTGGGTTTAGGGGTTAACTACTCCGATTGGCAACAATCAGTGCAATTCAATTATTTTGATCCCTATTATACGATGGATGGAATTAGTAGGGGTTATAATCTTTTTGCTAGACGCCTAGATTTCGATGAGAGAAATATCGCGCGTTTTACTACAGATTCTTTTGGTGGTGGCATCACGTTTGGGTTCCCTATTGGTGAGACCCAAAGAATCAATTTTGGCGGAACGATAGAATATACCGATATTACTGAAGGCTTGTATCCAGCTAAAGAAATTAGAGAATTTATTGAAGATAATGGTTCAAAATCCTTAAACTACAAACTCAATCTTGCATGGAAAAGCGTGACTTTAAATAGAGGGCTGTTCCCAACGGCCGGAAGGTCGCAGTCTTTAGCTTTAGAGGTCAGTATTCCTGGCAGTGATCTGCAATTTTACAAATTGATTTATAGCGGGCAGCAATACTTAACTTTCTTTGATAGGTTTACGTTTAAGCTGCGTGGTGAACTCGGTTATGCAAATGGATATGGTGGCAAAGAGCTCCCGTTCTTTGAGCATTTCTTCTCCGGTGGGTTCGGGTCGGTGCGAGGATTTGAAATAAGTAGCCTCGGACCAAGAACAACGCCTGATGATGACGACCCATGGGATGAGCCAGAAGGAGATCCATTCGGAGGGAATATGCTCGTTGAGGGCAGTATTGAGTTAATTATGCCATTTGCGTGGGCAAGGGATAGCCGACAATTTCGACCTGTTCTCTTTTTTGATGTTGGTAACGTATATAATACTGACTGTCCAAGGGTTAGTGTGAATTGTTTGGATTTTGATTTGGGTGAATTACGTTATGCCGTGGGGCTAGGAATCACCTGGCTAACGGGTATGGGACCAATGACATTTAGTATAGCTAAAACATTCAATACCTCTGATATTGACGAGCTAGAGGGATTTCAGTTTGAGCTTGGGCGTACGTTGTGAGTTAGAATGTGAGCGGGTAAAGTATTGTAAATATGTCTGATGTGTTCATAGGAATAAATAATCGGACGTCAAGAAAGTGTTACAGGAGTGATATGGTGATTAAAAAAATAGGCAATTGGTTGTTTTTGTTGCTAGTGCTCTGCGCTGGATCGGTTTCTGCAGAGTTGAAAATAGCGGTGGTTGATCCTCAGAGAGCTATGTTGGAAAGTGATGAGGCCAAAGGGTTGCTTACCCAAGCCTCAGAAGATTTAAAGGATGAGCAGGATGAAGTTACCGAACTCCGTGATGATATAGTGGCTTTGCAAGAGAAACTTCAAAAAGACGGCGAAGTGATGAGTCAAGCTGAGCAGAGGAAGGTCCAAAAGGAGATAGAATCTAAACAACTAGATTTTGAGTTTGGCTATAAAAAGCTTCAAAAAGAAGCACAGGATAGGCAGCAGGCGATTTTCCAACAAATTGGCCCTAAATATCAGAAGGTAATACAGGATCTTATAGAGATAGAAGGCTATGACTTGATTATGGACCGTAACAGCCTGATTTATGCGAATAGTAAGCATGAGATTACGAGAAAAATTACTGAGAAACTTAACGAAAACCGACAGTAACCAGTGAAAAGAGCGTTGTTTACGCTCCAGGAATTGTCGGAGTTTGTAGGGGCCAATATAGTTGGGGATCCCGAAGTGGAGATTCATGGGCTTGCTAGTCTTGAATTAGCCTCGAAGGCTGATCTCGCCCATTTTTCTCATCCAAGATATCGTTCTTTGCTGACAAAAACTTTGGCTGGGGCTGTTATATTGAGGGAAGGTGATACCAATATTTGGAATGGTAACGCATTAGTAGTTAAAGACCCTTACTTAGCCTTTGCACGGATTTCCCATCTTTTCGCTCCGAATATTGAAATGCCAATAGGTATTGACGCAGCAGCTAGGGTTGCTCCTACTGCTGATATTCATGCATCGGTAAGTGTTGGACCTGGAACATTGATTGGTGAGAGATGTGTGCTGGCCAAAGGAGTTCAAGTCGATGCTAACTGTGTTATTGGGGATGACACTATCATTGGTTCTCATTCAGTACTAAAAGCAAATACGGTTCTTTATTCCCAAGTTAGGATAGGCCAAAGTTGTATAGTCCATAGTAATTCAGTGATTGGCGCAGACGGTTTTGGTTTTGTTCCAGATCACGAAGGGCATTTGGAATCGATTGCTCAGATTGGCGGAGTTACTATAGGGAATAGAGTGAGTATTGGGGCCGGAACTACCATTGATCGAGGAACGCTCCATGACACAGTTGTAAGTGATGGTGTGAAGATTGATAACCAAGTACAGATAGGCCATAACTGCCGCATAGGCGAACATACTGTAATTTGTGGATGTGTTGGGATAGCAGGAAGCGTCACTATAGGTAAATACTGTATTGTTGCAGGAGCTTGTGGAATAGGTGGATCTGGGCCGTTAGAAATTACTGATAATGTAACCATTACAGCAGGGACCAATGTTTTGACTTCAATAGAAGAGCCTGGCACTTACTCTGGAGGTACTTTTCATGCGAAGACTCGATTATGGAAACGGAATGCAATGCGTTTTCGGAGTTTAGATTTGATCAGTAAGCGGATAAGTGCCTTAGAACGTCAGATTAGGAAGTGGAATGAAAAGATATGAAAATGGATGTTACTGAGTTACTAGAATTTTTGCCTCACAGGTATCCTTTTTTGTTAGTTGATCGGGTTTTACAGATCTCTCCAGGGAAGGATATAAGTGGATTGAAGAATGTAAGTTTTAATGAGGACTTTTTTAACGGACATTTCCCCGGCAACCCGGTTATGCCCGGCGTTCTAATTGTTGAAGCTCTGGCCCAAATATCCGGAGTATTGGCATTTGAGACAAAAGGGTTGAAATTGGACGATGGCTATATTTATTACTTAGCGGGGATCGAGAAAGCTAGATTTAAAAAGCCGGTAGTACCAGGAGATCAGCTTAAATTGCATAGTACAATATTGACTGAGCGGAGAGGCCTTATGAAATTCAGAGGCGAGGCTGTTGTGGAAGGCGACTTAGTTTGTCAGGCAGAATTCACGGCTATGAAAAGCGAGGCTTAGATTGCTAGATTCTAGAGCTATTATTGATTCTTCGGCAGAATTAGGGAAAAACGTTTCTGTTGGCCCTTGGAGTACTATTGGACCTGGGGTCGTTGTAGGAGATGATTGTCATATTGGGTCGCATGTTATTTTAAAAGGGCCAACTCAGATTGGACGGGCTAATAAGATCTACCAGTTTTCCTCGATAGGAGAGGACACTCCGGCTATAGCCTATGATGGAGAGCCGACATCTCTTCTGATTGGTGACAATAATATTTTCAGAGAAGGCGTAACGGTCCATAGAGGAATGGTGCAGGGTGGAGGGATTACTAAGATAGGCAGTGATTGTTTATTTATGGCTTATGTGCATATTGCTCATGATTGTTTGGTGGGAAATGGGGTTATTATGGCAAATAATGCCTCGCTTTCCGGACACGTAGTGGTGGGAGATTATGCTAATTTTGGCGGGTATGCGGCAGTTCCGCAGTATCGCCAGGTAGGAGCATACGCACATATAGCTGGTTTGAGCCTAGTTCTCAAGAATGTCCCAGCTTTTGTGACGGTAGCTGGGAATCCGTGTTCAGCTATAGGAATAAATGCTGAGGGCATAAGACGGCGTGATTTTAGTGAAAAAGTCATTGAGGCACTAAATAATGCGTACAAAATAGTTTACCTTAGAGGATTATTGCTCGCTGACGCAGTTCAGGAACTCCAGAAAGTAGTAGATGAATATTCGGAGATTGCTTTATTCGCCGATTCTTTGATCACTGATAAATATGGCATCGTAAGGCCTCGAAAATCTTCTGATGATACGAAAGATAAAGAGAACAACTCGTAAAACCAATTCCTGGGCAACCCCTCCCAAGCCATATATAGCAATTGTTGCTGGTGAGCCTTCTGGCGACAGTCTTGGTGCGGGACTTATTGATGCGTTGAGCCAAAGATATCCTGGTGTGGATTTCCTAGGTGTTGGAGGAAATCAAATGCGATCTAAGGGGTTTGTATCCTTATATCCGATTGACAAGCTATCGATAAATGGTCTGTTCCAACCTATTGGTCATTTCTTTCGACTTATTTTTTTAGTTGCTAGATTGGAATATTATTTTCTAAAACATAGGCCTGAGGTTTTTATAGGAATCGATTTTAATGCGTTCAATTTAATCCTCGAGCGTCGTCTTCGGAGGAAAGGTGTAAAGATCGTTCACTATGTCAGCCCTTCTGTTTATGCTTGGCGGTCTTGGCGAGCCAAACGGGTTGCCAGTAGCGCTGATATGTTGCTTACACTTTTCCCTTTCGAATCAGCTTTCTATAGCGATTTAGAACTTAAAGTGAAATATGTCGGCCACCCACTGGCCGATGCGATTCCTTTGGATGCCCAGAAAAAACAGAGCAGAATTATAAAGTCATCTCGGTTTGGGATTTCTTTAGAGCAACCATGCGTGGCTATGCTTCCTGGAAGTCGACTAGGTGAATTCAAAAAAATAGCTCCTATTTTTCTAGCATCTGCTAGAAGAATTAATTCGGTCTATGGAGATGTGGTTTTTTTGATACCTTGCGTATCAAGAGACATAAAAAATCTTGCAGACGTCATGGTTAAAAGCTGCAGTGATTTAAACATAATCACATATTCAGGGGATTCGAAGATTGGTCTTCAGGCCTGTGACGTAGTATTAACTAAGGCTGGCACCTCGACGCTCGAAGCATTACTCCTGGGGCGCCCTATGGTTGTGGCCTATAAACTTGATCTATTAAGTTATTGGATTATTAGGCTATTGTTAAAAACGCCTTACGTTGCTTTGCCCAATATTCTGTTTGGAAAACGCTTGGTAGATGAATACATACAACATAAAGCCACTCCAAAGATATTGAGTGATAGGATTATTTCTCTGCTTGATCGGGAGTATGATCATTCACATTATCTGCATACTGCTGCCGGTATTCATAAGGATCTAGCCCAAAATGCGAACGAACGAGCGGCTGAAGCAGTCGCGAATTTACTGGGGGAGGCTTAGGGTTGGGGATCTTAAAAAAGATTACGCCCCCAGCATTCAGCGCTGGGGTCGATGAAGTAGGAAGGGGGGCCCTAGCGGGTCCCGTGCTAGCGGGTGCTGTTGTTTTTGATCCTGAGATTTTGATTAGTGGCTTGAAGGATTCCAAGAAGTGTTCGCCCAGAAAACGAGAGCTATTGGCTCGTGAGATCAAGAAATCTGCATTGGCATGGGGTATTGGGTCAGCAAGTAGCGCAGAGATTGATTCTTTGAATATACTTAGAGCAAGTCACTTGGCTATGCAGAGAGCCGTCGCAGCAATGTCATTTGTTCCGAAGTGCATCTATGTTGATGGCCATTTGGTTCCTGAATTCGATGTGCCGGCTTTTTCTGTCATTAAAGGCGATGATCGGGTAGATGTGATTAGTGCTGGAGCCATAATTGCCAAGGTGGAGAGAGATAGAATTATGAGAGAGCTAGATATTAAGCATCCAGGGTTCGGTTGGAGTCAAAACAAGGGTTATCCTACTAAGGCGCACTTGCAGGCCCTTGTCAAAAATGGTCCTGTTGCCGATCATAGGATTACTTTTAAACCGGTCAAAGATAATTTAACGGTGGGAGTGCAATCCACTAAGAGGAGTAGTTGAAGTCGGTTAAAAAAAACAGCGGGAGCTTGGAAAGACCTGAAGATTGTTTCGTCCATTTACGGGTGCATAGTGAATATTCAATATCGGATGGTCTGATAAAGTTATCTCAATTGGCGGGTACTACTTGTAGAAAGGGGATGCCGGCAGTTGGTCTAACGGATTCAGGTAATTTATTTGGCCTAATGAAATTCCATAGGGCCTGTATGCAAGCAGGGGTGAAACCTCTGGTCGGCTCCGATTTGCGAGTTTCCGTTGGTGGGAATCCCTTTTTATTGCCTGTATTGGCGATGAACCAGATTGGCTATAAAAATCTACTTTCTATCGTTTCCAATGGATATGTTGGGAGCACTGATCGCGGGGTGGTCCCTATCGAAGACCTTTCAAATTATGGGGAGGGCCTATTAGTTCTATCCGGTGGAATCTCTGGAGATGTAGGTAGTGCCTTGGTACGAGATGATTACGAGAAAGCCAAAAATGCAGCTATTCAGTGGTCTAAAAAATTTCCTGGAAGATATTATTTGGAGATATCTCGTACCGGTCGGGCAGAGGAGGAAAATTACATTAGTGTAATTCTCAAGCTGTCTGAAGAGCTAGAATTACCAGTAGTGGCAACTAATGACGTGAGATTTATAGGTCCAGAGGATTTTGAAGCGCATGAGGCTCGGGTGTGCATATATCAAGGTCGTTCTCTAGATGATCCCCGGCGGACAAGGCAATATAGCGCTGATCAATATCTGAAAACACCAGAGGAGATGGCTGCTCTCTTCTCTGATATACCCGAAGCTCTGGAAAATAGCGTAGCTATTGCTCAACGTTGCAGCGTTAGTTTGGAGACCGGTTCGTATCACTTGCCAAATTATCCGGTGGATGCAGGTATTACGTTGGAGGAATTTCTTCAGAATCGCGCAAATGAAGGGTTAACTTCTAGATTAAAGGAGAAGAAAACGTCAGCAGGCGTAACTAGTCAAATTGTCATTGGTGATTACCAAGAGCGGTTGTCCTATGAGCTAGCAACTATTAAAGAAATGGGCTTCTCAGGATACTTCTTGATTGTTATGGAGTTTATAGCCTGGGCTCGAGAGAACGATATTCCTGTTGGTCCTGGACGAGGCTCTGGGGCGGGTTCTTTAGTAGCGTACGCCCTCGGTATAACAGATCTTGATCCGTTAGAGTATGACTTGTTGTTCGAAAGATTCTTAAACCCTGAACGAGTATCCATGCCAGATTTCGATGTAGATTTTTGTATGGAAGGTCGTGACCAGGTTATTGCTCACGTTTCTGAGAGGTATGGTGAAAATGCGGTTAGTCAGATTATTACCTTTAGTACTATGGCCGCTAAAGCTGTAGTGAGGGATGTTGCGAGGGTGCAGGGTAAACCCTACGGTTTAGCTGATCGTCTATCCAAGCTGATCCCCTTTGAGGTTGGCATGACGCTCACTAAAGCGGTAGCCGAAAATAAAGATTTAGCTAGCTTTATATCTGAGAATGAAGAAGTTAGTGAGATAATGGAGATGGCTTACAAATTAGAAGGTGTTATTCGGGGGGTAAGTCGACACGCTGGGGGTGTTGTAATTGCTCCATCGCACCTTACTAACTTTGTCCCATTGTATGTTGATGAGCAGGGTGGGGGATTGGTATCGCAGTATGATAAAGACGATGTCGAAACAGCGGGCCTGGTTAAGTTTGATTTTTTAGGTTTAAAAACGTTGACTGTCATTGATTGGACTGTAAAAGCAATTAATAGGCGGATTTCGAATGCGGATAATTTATTGAAAATCAATAACATTCCGCTAGATGATAAAGAAACTTTCAAATTTTTGAGGACTGGTGAAACAACTGGGGTATTTCAACTAGAGAGCCGCGGGATGAAGGACCTCATTCGTAGGCTATTGCCAGATACTATAGATGACATTATAGCGCTTGTTGCTCTCTTTAGACCTGGGCCTTTGCAATCTGGAGCTGTCGATGACTATGTCGATAGGAAGCATGGCCGTTCCCAGGTTCATTATTTGCATCCAGCTTTAGAAAGATTATTGCAGAGTACCTACGGGGTGATGCTCTATCAGGAACAGGTAATGCAAGTTGCCCAGGAACTAGCCGGTTTTTCTTTAGGGCAAGCAGACTTGCTTCGACGTGCTATGGGTAAGAAAAAGCCTGAAGAAATGAGCAAAGTTCGTAAAGAGTTTGTGGAAGGCTGCGCAATTAATAAGATATCCGCCAGTTTAGCTAACGAGATTTTTGATTTAATGGAAAAATTCTCTGGGTACGCCTTCAATAAATCTCATAGCGCTACCTATGCTTTGGTCTCTTTTCAGACCGCTTGGCTGAAAACGCATTATCCATCAGAATTCATGGCCGCCACGCTATCTGTTGATATGCAAAATACTGATAAGGTCGTTACATTAGCTGAAGAGGTTCGGCGGTTAGATCTGGAGTTGTTGCCCCCTAATATAAATTACAGTGAGTATCGATTTGTTGGGAAAAAAGGAAAAGTGATATATGGGCTCGGTGCCTTAAGGGGCGTCGGGGAAGGACCAGTCGATGCCATTGTTAGCGCTCGAAAGGCAGAAGGGGAGTTTAAGAACCTTTTTGATTTTTGTGCTCGTGTAGGCCCGCGCAAGGCTAATAAACGAGTTCTTGACGTTCTAATTCGATCTGGAGCAATGGATGATTTTTCAGATACTAATGAGTCTTTAAGTCAGACGCGAGCTCGATTATTGGAGTCTATAACTATTAGTTTAGGTGAAGCTGAACAGTCGGCGCGTGACTTGGCCATAGGTATGACTGATATGTTTGAAGATGGCGATGCCACGGAAAGAGAACTTCCCCATGCAGAATATACAGCGTTGACCGAAAAAGAGCGGCTAGATGGAGAAAAAGATGCTTTAGGTTTCTATCTGAGTGGTCATCCGATTGATAGATATCAGATGGATCTAGAAGGTATTTGTAAAAGCTCTATAGCCGATTTGCGACCCAAAAAAGGAAATCAAATTATAGCAGGGCTTGTGGTCTCTCTACGCACAATGCGGACCCGCAGAGGCATTATGGCTTTTGCGGTACTTGATGATAGAACTAGCCGAATTGAAGTCACCCTATTTTCAGATGTTTATGAGGCGCAGAAGGGAAAGCTTGTTAAAGACGAGATTCTTTTCATTGAAGGAGAAGTACAGCCTGATGATTACACCGGAGCGCTGAAGGTCAGAGCAAATAAGATTTATTCGATTCCCGAAGTCAGAAACCGATTTGTAGCAGAGTTGCTACTACATGTGGATTCATCAGCCATACAGGACGATAGTGTGGAGAATTTAAAGAGTGCGCTTGTGGCGCATAGAGCTAAGAATGGTTGCTCGGTGGTCATTTCCTACGGAACAGGCGATGCTGTGGGAAGATTAGCTCTTGGTGCCTCTTGGCGCGTTATTTTAAATGATGAATTATTATCCCATTTAATTGATCTTTTTGGTGAAAAGGCAGTCAACTTAGTTTATCGGCATTGATTGCAGTGAATATTGTCAATGAAATCAATGAAGCCATATCTGGCACAGTCGGAAGTCTGGGTTCAAATGGCAAGTTATACGTGGGATTTAGTGGGGGAGTGGATTCGACAGTCCTTTTGCATAGTATCGTTCAGTGTTGTCCAGAAAAAATTATCGCGCTACATGTGAATCATGGATTAGAGGATTCTGCTTCTAAGTGGGAGGACCATTGTGGTCAATTTTGTCATCTATTCAATATTGAATATCGGTCTATCAGAGCTGTGGTTAGCTCTACGGGTAATCTTGAGGCGGCAGCGAGAAAGGCACGATACGATTATTTCCAACAGCAGGTGGGGTCGAATGATCTTCTCGTTCTAGGTCATCATCAAGATGATCAATTGGAAACGATTTGGATGCGGATAAATTCTGGCCGCGGAGCTTATGGGATGCCAGAGTCCCGCAGGTTTGGGACAAAAGATAATGCTTATCTTTGCCGACCTTTATTATCGTTTAGTCGATTACAATTACTGAAATATGCTTCTTATTTTGGTTTGGACTGGGTTGAAGATCCAAGCAACAAGTTGCTTGATAGGCAGAGAAATTATTTGAGACACGAGTTTTTGCCTAAACTTACACATATATATCCAGATATGGGCTATGCAGCGTTAAGACTTAACGAATACAGTAAGCGCCTGGATATATCTGTTATCAATGCTTTAGAAGCCAGCCCTAGTAGATTGCCTATAGATGATCTCCCAAATAATAATGGCATAATCGCTGAAGTAATTCGTGCTTGGTTGAGTACGTTTTCTCGACGAATACCAAGAAGGGTTGCTATAGAAGAATTTGCTGGGCAATTGGCATCACCTAGAGATAAACAGCCATCCTTAAATCTAGAGGATGGCGCGGTCAGGAGATTTAAGAATTGTCTGTATTACGCTAGACGACAAAAAGTTGTTCCTTCGAGTTGCACGATAACCAGTCCAGGGGTGATTACTCTTTCGGGTCGACGGCTATTGATTAAAGGCATTAAAAAGGCTGGTTCCTCTGGGAATGGGGCTTTAATTTTAGATTTCGTTGGGAATCATCCTGGAATAAAATTATTTTATAAAGGTAGCCATCGTCGAATTAAAGATCTTCTTCAACAGGCAAATATTCCTCCATGGGAGAGGTTTAACTACCCTATTATTCTAAATACGGATGGACTAGCTCTTTGTCTTCCTGGCATTGCAAGCCGAGATCTAGGGTGCGTTGGCGCCGGTCAGAATTTTTGTTCTGCGAACTGGAAGGTTGTTGAAGACCCTGTTTGAGGTTAGGCCATAGTTTTGCTATCTTGATCTCCCATCTTGCGTTCGTTGTGCTACAGATGCGCGGCGACGAATGAGGATGGAGTAAATGACGCGATTTATCTTTGTTACAGGCGGTGTGGTCTCTTCGCTAGGGAAGGGCATCGTCTCCTCTTCCCTTGCTGCTTTGCTTGAGGCAAGAAGCTTAAATATTAATGTTTTGAAAATGGATCCCTATATTAATGTGGATCCGGGTACTATGAGTCCATTTCAGCACGGCGAGGTATATGTGACAGCGGATGGAGCTGAGACCGATTTGGATCTCGGTAATTATGAGAGATTTACCCATGTAAGAATGTCGAAGCAAAATAATTTCACTACAGGTAGTGTTTATGCGGAGGTTTTGCGAAAGGAACGCAAAGGTGATTATCTAGGAGCTACGGTTCAGGTAATTCCCCACATTACTGACGAAATAAAAAAGCGGATTAAAATAGCTGGTGAGGGACACGATATCCTGATAGTTGAGTGTGGTGGCACCGTGGGGGATATTGAGTCTCAACCCTTTTTAGAGGCTATCAGGCAGTTGCGTCTGGAAGTTGGGCAAACACAGGCTATCATCATACATCTAGTTCTCGTTCCTTTTGTCCAATCGGCAGGTGAGATTAAGACAAAACCTACGCAACATTCAGTGAAAGAATTGAGATCCATTGGGCTTCAACCGGACATATTAATATGCCGTTTGACTGAGGGACCTTTACCCGAATCAGCCGCTGGAAAAATAGCTTTATTTACGAATGTGGAAGAGAAAGCGGTAATCCCAAATATTGATAAGGAAACTATTTATCAAGTGCCTCAAGCTCTTCATGAGGAAGGGTTGGATGATATCGTTGTTGAGAAGTTACAATTGGATTGTCCCCCAGCTGATTTGACTGAATGGGCTGAGGTTGTTGATGCTCGCTTGAACCCAGAAAAATCGGTCCGTGTAGCTTTTGTTGGCAAATATCTAGAATTATTAGATGCTTATGCCTCTTTGATAGAGGCAATTCATCATGCAGGGATTAAACATCGGACTCGCGTTGAGATAGATTTTATAGATGCTGAAGATGTTGAAAAACAGGGAGTAGGGGTTCTTAAAGAAGCACATGCTATCTTGGTGCCTGGAGGTTTTGGAGAACGGGGTTTCGAGGGCAAAATAGCGGCTGCAAGTTATGCGAGAACGAGTGGAATACCTTATTTTGGTATTTGTTATGGTCTTCATGCAGCAATCATAGATTTTGCTCGTGGAGTAGCTGGTTACTCGGATGCTAATTCGACTGAGATAAACCCATCTACAGGCACGCCAGTCATTGGGCTTATAACTGAATGGTTAGGTCGGGATGGGAACATTGAACAACGCTCCGATGAAGATGATTTGGGGGGTACTATGAGGTTAGGAGAGCAGGCATGTGATCTTCAGCCTAATACTAACTCTAGGAAGATGTATGGTTGCTCAACTATCTGGGAGAGACATCGGCATAGATACGAAGTAAATAATACTTATATAGATGAGTTCGTGAAAAAAGGGCTAGTTGTAGCTGGTCGGTCTGAAGATGGACAGCTAGTTGAGATGATTGAATTGGAATCTCATCCATGGTTCGTCGCATGTCAATTCCATCCTGAATTCACTTCCACTCCAAGAGAGAGCCATCCCTTGTTTTCTGGGTTTATAGCCGCGGCTAATGAGTTTGCCGAAAGCGCGTTGGTGGCGTCCAAAGATGCACATTCTTAAAGGGAATTCCGTTGATACTTTTTGATTTCGAGGCAGGACCTGATCAGCCACTTTTTTTAATAGCAGGTCCCTGTGTGATCGAGACTGAAAAGCTTACTTTGCTAGTAGCTGAGCAGTTGAAAGAGATTTCTGATGAACACCATTTCTCATTAGTTTTTAAAAGTTCGTTTGATAAAGCCAATCGATCTTCGTTGAGTAGCTATAGAGGACCGGGGATGGACGAAGGGCTCAGGATTCTAGAGCGTGTTCAAAAAGAATTTGAAATTCCTGTCCTTACTGATGTACATGAAGGCACTAAGTTGGATGAGGTTTCTTCTGTGGTTTCAATGCTTCAAACGCCTGCTTTTTTGTGCAGGCAGACCGACTTCATTTTGGAGGTTTGTTCTCAGGGGCTCCCTGTGAATATAAAAAAAGGGCAATTTTTATCGCCGGAAGAGATGAACTTAGTAGTTAGTAAAGCTAAATCAACTGGTAATAATCAAATACTCGTATGTGAGAGGGGAACTACTTTTGGTTATAACAACCTTGTGTCAGATATGCGGGGCCTCGCTGTTATGAGGGGTACTGGGTGCCCTGTAGTTTTTGATGCTACCCATTCTGTTCAAATGCCAGGAGCAGGTGGCACAGTGTCCGGTGGCCAAAGCGAGATGGTCCCTGTTTTAGCTAGAGCGGCGGTAGCAAGCGGGATTTCAGGACTTTTTGTGGAGACTCATCCTGATCCAGAGACTGCCTTATCAGACGGACCAAATTCATGGCCCCTGAACAAAATGGCTGGCCTAATGAGTCTTCTTATGCAGATTGATAGTTTGGTAAAAGGCACGGCGTATCAAGAACAGGTTTAAGGATAATTAGAAGTTTTGAGGAGATGATGTGACTACTATCCGGTCGATAAGGGCGCGCGAAATTTTAGATTCTAGAGGGAATCCTACTATCCAAGCTGAGGTTGTTGGAAGTGACGGTAGTTTCGGATCTGCTTGCGCTCCTTCGGGAGCATCTACCGGATCCCGAGAGGCTCTTGAATTGCGTGATGGGGATCAGAAGCGATACAGAGGGAAAGGGGTATTAAGGGCAGTAGAAGCTGTAAATGGACAGATAAGCGACGCTTTAAAAGGACGCGATCTGATGGCGCAGGAGGAAGTTGATAAACGGTTATGTGATCTTGATGGGACTGAAAACAAAGGCCGTCTGGGTGCTAATGCCACATTAGCAGTCTCTCTAGCTTGTTCGAAAGCAGCTGCTGATTCGAAAAACCAACCTTTGTTTTTGCATATCAATCAGGGTTATGGAGGCGAAATGTGCATGCCTATACCGATGATGAATATTCTTAATGGAGGAGAACATGCGGATAACAATATCGATATACAAGAGTTCATGATTCGACCCATTTCTGCACCATCTTTTCGAGAAGGGATTCGTTGTGGGGTAGAAATATTTCATAGCTTAGGGTCGCTATTGCGCTCAAAACGACTGTCTACTTCAGTAGGTGATGAGGGAGGGTTTGCTCCTGATCTCGGTTCAAATGCGGAGGCCTTAACAGTTATCGAGGAAGCAGTTAGTTTGGCAGGTTATTCGGTAGGATTAGATGTTGATTTTGCCCTGGATTGTGCGGCTTCAGAGTTTTTTGATAATGGCGCTTATCATCTGAAGGGGGATAATCAGAAGTTCGATAATAAAGATTTCGTCTCCTACTTAGAGGAACTGACTAATAAATATTCCATTGCATCTATTGAGGATGGCATGGATGAGGATGATTGGGATGGTTGGAAAGGACTAACAGAAAGAATTGGTGAAAATGTTCAGTTAGTTGGCGATGACCTTTTTGTGACTAATACAGAAATACTTTCTAAGGGAATCAAGCAGGGGATCGCCAATGCAATATTAGTAAAGTTTAATCAGATCGGGACTCTTACTGAAACTCTCGATGCTGTCAGAATGGCGCAGTCTTCGGGGTATGCGACTATTATTTCTCACAGGTCAGGTGAAACAGAAGATACAACAATAGCTGATTTAGCAGTAGCTACTGGAGCTGGTCAAATAAAAACTGGATCGCTAAGCCGTTCAGATAGGGTGGCAAAGTATAATAGGCTGCTTTGGATTGAGGAATGGTTTTTGAATAAGGGCGAACGACCCAATTATGGGAAAGGAGTCCGGAGCTAATATGGCTAATTCAATTAGGCTGTTTGTGGCCATTTTGGCAATATTGTTTTTTGGCCTTCAATATAAAGCATGGTTCAGTGATGTTGGTCATTTAGAGGTCCTTCGGTTATCCGAAGAGGTTGAGGCACAAAAGTTGAAGCTAGCACTCCTATCTCGTAAAAATGCAAGGTTGGCCACTGAAGTGCTTGTTTATAAGGAGGGGGGGGAGGCTCTGGAATCTAGAGCTAGATCAGATTTAGGTATGGTTAAAAAGGATGAGACATTTTATTTAATTAACGATTTATAGCTAAGAGGTGAAGCTTCTTGAAAGGAGTCAGTGTTGGCTTTTGATTTAGATGGTATTGGTATGACCTCTCGGCGTACGAGAGAAAGACTAGTTCGACGTTTAGAAAAAAGTGGGATTCGGGACTCCGCAGTGCTTGATGCTATGGCAGGGGTTCCTAGGCATATCTTTATAGATGAAGCACTGGCCCATCGGGCTTATGAGGATTCAGCTTTGCCGATAGGTTTAGGTCAGACGATTTCGCAGCCATTTATTGTTGCCCTTATGACGTCCACATTATTAGATGTACCTAGAAAACGTATCTTAGAGATCGGTACAGGTTCTGGTTATCAGACTGCTGTCTTATCCAGCATAACCTCTAAGGTGGAAAAGGTTTTTAGTATAGAGCGTTTAGAACCTCTTATTCCTCGAGCGAAAAAGAGATTGAGAGCGTTGAAGATTACTAATGTTCGGATAAAGCATGCCGATGGCTATAATGGATGGCCAGAGGAAGCTTTATTCGATGGGATTTTAGTAACAGCAGCACCAAGACTAATCCCCGAAGAGTTGTTGTGTCAGTTAACTCCGGGAGGCAGGCTAGTGGCGCCGGTTGGTGAAGGGGACACGCAGGAATTACGAGTTTATGACCGACCAAGTAAAGGTGAAAATGGAGATTTCGTTGTTACAACGGTCAATCGGGTCAGATTTGTGCCATTGGTGAAAGGGATAAAATGATCCGGGAAAATCGATTTTTTGGTTTATTTTTTCGCGGTTTTGCTATGGGTTTTGCTGAGGTAGTTCCAGGCATTAGTGGGGGAACAATCGCGTTCATAACCGGTATTTATGATGAACTCCTAAGAACTTTATCTGGTTTGTTGAGGTTTAGTTGGAGAGGTGGATTTTTAAGCGTTTGGACGGCTCATAATCTTAGGTTTCTATTGACCGTTTTCTTAGGTATGGCAGTTGGTGTATTGGTATTTGCTAGGGGAATTAATTTCTTTCTCTCTGAGTACCCAACTATCCTTTGGGGTTTCTTCTTTGGTCTAATTTTGTTTACTTTGCCACAGTTTAAGGGAATGATTTCTAATCGGTCGCTTTTGCTCTTCTCGCCTATTGGCCTCGCACTGGCGCTCTTCGGTAGCCAATTCGGAATAACTATACCGGAGCAGACGGCTGATCTTTGGCTTTATTTTTTTGGCGGGATGCTGGCGGTTTGCGCCTGGTTACTGCCAGCGGTTTCGGGCGCACTCTTACTATTAATGATTGGAATATATGATGACGTATTGACAGCTGTAGTGGATTTTGAATGGAGTATTCTAGGGGTTCTGGTAAGCGGCTGTTTCGTTGGTATTCTATTGTTTTCCACTATTCTCAACTGGATGATGATTAGGTATAGAGATCCTATGGTAGCTTTTCTATTAGGATTAGTGATCGGATCCTTGCCTAGATTATGGCCATGGAGAGTTGAGGAGCTTCTGGTAACTCCTCAATCATACCAATACGCTGGATATAATCCGATGATAGCAGAGACATTATTAGCTGTTGCGCTAGGAGCAACTTTTCTTTGGGGGATTAACCGTTGCAAATAGTTATTGCTCTAATATTCTTTGCTTTTGCTGGTTGCTCGAGCGGATTACCTATTGATTATAGGAGTTCTAAGCCGGTGAAAGCGGCTGAGCATAAACCTTCGAATAGTCGTGCTAATAATCGTCTAGTGATAGCTGGAGATACCCTTTACTCCATAGCTTGGAGTTGTGGATGCGAGATCGCAGATCTTGTTAAGGCGAATAATCTTGCGCCACCATATACTATTTATCCTGGGCAGTATTTGGCACTGCCATCCAGAACCACCAAAAGAAAGGTTTATAAAGCTATTGAGGAAAAATCTATCTCAGCGAATTGGAGCTGGCCGGCCCAGGGGAAGGTTTTGCAATCATTCGGAGATGGAAACCAAGGAGTGGACTACGTTCTCGCTAAAGGCAGCTCTATTTCGGCTACTAGTTCTGGTGAGGTAGTTTATTCTGGAAGCGGTCTCGGAGGATATAGATATTTAATTATCATTAAGCATACACCAGCTTATTTAAGCGCATACAGTCTTAACATAAGGACGCTGGTGGAAGAGGGACAACAAGTTAAAGGTGGTGAAATTCTTGTTAGCCTGAATACAAGTAAGCGGGGTGATAGGTTGTTTCACTTTGAGATTCGCCGAAATGGGGTGGCCATTAATCCAGAGTTACTGATTACCAAGTGACAGTTGGTAATCAAAGCCCATTTTTCACCGTTCGAGGAGTTGCAGCTTATCCGTCCGTTCTGCCCAATCTTCATGGTCTTCTGGTGGATCTTTTTGCTCAGTTATGTTTGGCCATAATTCCGCAAGTTCCTGATTTAAATCAAGAAAATTCTGCTGATCATTTGGTAATTCGTCCTCGGAAAAAATTGCGTTAACTGGGCATTCTGGTTCGCATAGTGCGCAATCAATACATTCATCTGGGTGAATCACGAGCATATTGGGGCCTTCGTAAAAACAATCCACTGGACAGACTTCTACGCAGTCAGTGAGCTTACATTTTATACAATTCTGGCCAATTACGAAGGTCATGGTAATGCTCTTATTCAATGCTGGATAAGGGCCCGTATTCTAATGAAAAATAATCCAGTGTCGAGCATCATAAAGCTGAATAGATATGAAGCTTTAGTGTCTTTCTTCAATCATGGCTTGAATGTCATAGAGTAGGGCTAGGGCTTGTTTAGGCGTCAGATCATCAGGGGGACTTTCCAATAATTTTTCTTTGATTAGGGTACCTAGGTTTGGTTTTTCGATTTTCTCCTCTAGCAACTCTGTTTGGATAGGCATCTGCGGTATATGTAATTTTTCTAGTATCGATAGCTTTTTTTGTGCCTCCGATATAACTTCTTTTGGTATTCCAGCAAGTTTTGCTACTTCTATTCCATAGCTTTGGCGGGCTGGCCCCTCTTTTACTGAGTGCAGAAAGACTATTCCCCCCTCACTTTCTGCAGCATCGAGATGAACATTTTTGCAGTTGGTTAATTCGAGTGGGAGGGCTGTAAGTTCAAAGTAATGGGTGGCAAAAAGAGTGAAGGCTCGTATGTTTTTAGCGAGGAAGCTTGCTGTAGCCCAAGCCAATGATAAGCCATCATGTGTACTAGTTCCCCTGCCAATCTCATCGAGTAAGACGAGACTGTTTTCTCCAGCATTTTTCAGTATGTTCGAAGTTTCGATCATTTCGACCATGAATGTAGAGTGCCCACCGGTTAAGTCATCTGCGGCTCCAATTCTAGTGAAAATTCGGTCTAGCTTGCCGATACACGCATGTTCTGCTGGCACATAGCTGCCAGTATGGGCTAGGAGGGCTATTAGTGCTGCTTGTCGCATGTAAGTTGATTTTCCACCCATATTTGGTCCGGTAATGATGAGCATTGTTGTGTCTTCGCGAAGTTCTAGGTCGTTGGGAATGAATGGATCATTGGCGCTGTCTGCGACAACCGGGTGCCAGCCTTGGATTATTTTAAAATCTCGATCAAGGGTGAATTGTGGGGCACTAAAATTGAGTGAAATTGCGCGTTCACTTAGGTTACTGAGTACATCAATTTGTGCTATTGCAGACGCAGCTTTTCTTAATGGCTGAATATAACAGGATGTTTTTTCGAGTACTTTTTGGAACAGCTCTTTCTCTACTAATAAAGATTGATTCTGACTGGTAAGAGCTCTATTTTCGAATTCTTTTAGTTCGGGAGTTATATATCGTTCAGCATTCTTTAAAGTTTGTCTTCTGACATATTCAATTGGGAGTCCGCTATGAGATGATGCTGCGGCTTTGCTTATCTCAATGTAATAGCCATGGATTCGGTTATACCCGATCTTTAAACTGTTTATTCCAGTTCGTTGTTTTTCTTGTTGTTCTAGACGACTAAGCCAAGTCGTTGATCCTGTATTAGCAGCGCGGAGAGTATCTAACTCCTTATTAAAACCATCTGCAATAACGCCACCATCTCTTATGGTGAGGGGGGGTAGTTCTACTAAAGCTTTCGTGAGTAGTGCAGAGAGATCCGCAAAATCAGGCAGGTCATTTATTAGTTCTTGCAGTCGTTCCGTATCTACTGGACAAAAAGCTCTTATGGAACTGAATAATCCTATCGCATCGCGAAGTTTACTAATATCTCTAGGGAGAGCGTTGCCTAGCCCTATGCGGGATATGATTCGTTCTATATCACCAATCTCTTTTAGTAGGTCTTGAATGGCGCTGTGATCAGCAGACCCGAGACAAGAAATAGCATTTTGGCGCGCCATAATTTCTTCTAGTGAACGGGATGGGCCTCTTAGCCAGCGTCTAAGGAGCCGGCTTCCCATTGCTGTTTGGGTTCGATTCATTAGGCTGAAAAGTGTATTCGAGGTACTGCCATCAATTCGCTCGTCAATTTCCAGGTTAAGCCGAGATCTATGATCAAGTATTACTATGTCTTTCTGATCATTTGTTAGGAGGCGCTGTATGTATTTAAGATCATTTCTCTGAGATTGCTTGGCATATTCTAGTACGGCTGAGGCGGAACCAATTACAGGGCTAGCCAAGGGTATATCAAAAACTGACAAGTCGATGGTTTCAAAATGCTTATTTAGTTTTTTAGTTCCCAGTTCCGTGTCGAATTGGAGAGAATCTAGTATACGGACATCGTAGAGTGGCTTTAGCATTTCAGCCACCTCATGGGTCGCTAGTATTTCATTTGGCTGGTGGCGTGCGATTTCGCCTAGTACCTCTTCTTCGCTCGACAATTCGGTGACGTGTAAGTTTCCAGCTGCTAGATTTAGAAGAGCGAGTCCGTATGAGCGTTCCGATCCCGATATGCTTAAAGTAGTGCTATCCTGATTGGAGTCTTGCAGTATTTCTTCCGTTAGCGTTCCAGAGGTAACGATCCGCTCGACTTTTCGCTCAACAGGGCCTTTGCTTTGTTGAGGGTCGCCGACTTGTTCGCAGATTGCTACTCTAATCCCTGTCTTCACTAGTCGTGCTAAATAGCTATCTGCGGCGTGGTGCGGAACGCCGCACATGGGGATTGGTTTGCCATTGGATTGTCCTCTGGCAGTAAGTGTTATATCCAATAATTCAGCTGCTTTCACAGCGTCGTCAAAGAAAAGTTCGTAAAAGTCCCCCATTCGGTAAAACAGAAGATCCTCGGGATGCTCGGCTTTTATGCGAAGATATTGCTCTATCATGGGGGTATGTCCTGGAGAGCTAGTTTTCTTCCGGTTTTCTTTCATATCCTTTGATTAGTCTGTGTCGATTAAAGCCCAAAGTATGGGAATATCGATGACTTATCTCCTAATATCAATAGTTGCCATATATACTGATTAAATATACAGTACTCAGTACAAGTTATTGCAAGACAAAAATTCAGGCGATGTCCTACAGGAGGTTACTATTATGGCTAATTCTAGCGATAAGTCTCAGAAAAATA
>PAMO01000007.1 GCA_002707325.1 Gammaproteobacteria bacterium | reverse complement strand
CCAACGCATCAGGATGATAGGCGGCCATTCTTTTTGCCCAAGAAATAGCGTGTTCAATCGCGGTCCCTGTGGCAACAACCTTATTGACACCGCCTAGCTCATATAGCCGGGAAGCGCTCATGGCCCCACCATCTAATACCATTTCAGCAGTAACCGTTCGACCAATAAGCCGCAGCAGTCGACTAGTTCCACCTATGCCTGTTCCAACTCCCAGCAATACTTCTGGCTGCGAAAAGTATGCTTGTTCTTCCGCTACACGTAAATCGCAGGCCCAGCCTAATTCGCAGCCTCCGCCCGACGTATCTCCTGATACAGCAGCTATCGTTACGACATCTTTCTCATTTAATTCTTGTAGGCATTCAAAAAAACCCGCTCCCTGGCCGGTCATTGGTTTTCCTTCAAACGCGTTAGCTAAGTCAGTCAGCCAAGCATGTTCTAGCCAGTGCCCTTCTAGACCTGAGGCTATAACGCTGACTCTTGCTCCTGACTCTCTGGCCTCTTTTAGGGCTTGGGCTAGGGCATCGACACCAGCCCAGCACAAGTTATTTTGTCGGTCTGGATCTGTAAATGTAATGAGTGCTACCCCGTCATAGGGATATTCTAGTTCTACAAAGTTTGACATAGGGCGACCTTAATTCCTCTAGTGTTGATAAGTTAGATATGTAGGTAAGCTTTAGATTATAGCTAAAGGTTGTATCTTAAATAACCTTTTGTTGGTCCTCTGTTTTTAAGAAAGCTACATTGGTGAGGATGATAGATTACGATGGTGAATAAAGAGAATTATAAAATTATTGATTTTGATCAAATTTATGCAGCTGATTTCAAGCAACTGAACCTATCGTGGATAATTGAGCACTGGACCCCTGAAGAGGAGGATTATGTCCTCCTCGAGAATCCTATAGCTACTATTATTTCGAAGGGGGGATTGATTTTATGTGCTATTAGTAGAGAAAGATTGATAGGCACATGTGCCCTCATTAATTGCGGTGAGGGACGTTTTGAATTATCTAAAATGACGGTCGCTAAGTGTTTTAGAGGAAATGGCATCGGTCTGGAGTTGGTTACGGAGGCTATTCAACGGGCTCACCAAAAGGAAGCGCGATCTATCTATGTCGAGAGTAATACTATTTTAAGGCCAGCTATCCAATTATATAAAAAAATAGGATTTCAAGAAATCGTAGGGATTCGCCCAGCTTACAAACGCTGCAATATTCAGTTAGAGATGCTTTTGTATAACAACTAGTATTTTATCTAGCTCTGAAGGCTCTTATTTCAGAGTTAAAGGCTTCTACAATTAGCATCATATCATCGTATTTTTCGTTATAGGCGGTATTAATTGCTACTTTTTGTTCATCAGTCGCTAGTTCGCCCAATTGAAGGCCTATCTCATCAATGCACGCTAGGCCCTCTTGCATCGCTGTCGCATAGGTTTTAACAGATGCGCTCGCGCTACTCATATCGCTCTGGGTTGCCACTAGGCCATTTGGTAGGCTTGGGACGTCGCTAGGGAAAGTGCATTTTGTTAAGTCAATTTCATCTGCAATACATTGAAAGCTTGCTAAAACGATAGCTATAGCGGTTACTAATTTAAGCATTATTTTCACAATATAATTTAGAAAAGGAGATTATACCTACTCTTACTCAAAATTGGCCCAAAAATTAACAAATAATGCCTTTTTGAAGTGAGCAACTCTGTTTGCCTCGCGATAAAAACTATTAAAGTTACGTCTAAATCCCATGTTTACTATGACCATCTAAACCTAAAAAACCTATTTAAAACAGTATTTTAGGGAGCTTGACGGCTTCGACGGTCTCCAGGATAATGCCCGACCCTGCACACCAGTGCACCTGTAGCTCAGTTGGATTAGAGCACCGGTCTACGAAACCGGGGGCCGTAGGTTCGAATCCTACCAGGTGCGCCAAGTTACCCCTTGTGTTGCGCGGGCTTTATGTAAATAGAAGTATGACGCTGCGCGTATCCGATCAAACTAGGATTAGGTAGGAGCAGTGAGTTTTTAGATTGAACTAAGAATAGGGGTGGGTGCAAATGACAGCGGATATAAATGCCGGGGGTTTATTATCCCAAGGCTTTGAATTGATGATAATGGGTATGGGAACAGTGTTTGTGTTACTAACAGTTCTCGTAGTGTCCACTATACTGATGAGTAAGATCCTGGGCCAGGAACAAGATGTTAGTCCATCGTCTGATGAAATAGCCGCCATTATGGCGGCATTAAAACTACACAAGACAAGGACATAGGGGTACATATCATGGCAGCAGAATTTCCTCTTGGAATAACCGACGTTGTCTTGAGAGACGCACATCAGAGTCTCCTTGCAACAAGATTTCGCATCGACGATATGCTCCCAATAGCAGAAAAATTGGATGACATAGGTTTTTGGTCGATAGAATCTTGGGGCGGTGCTACCTTCGACGCATGTATTAGGTATCTAGGTGAAGATCCTTGGGAGCGAATACGTCTTCTCAAGACCGCGATGCCGAAGACTCCCCAACAGATGCTTATGCGTGGTCAAAATATTTTAGGCTATAGGCATTACGCAGACGATGTAGTAGCTAAATTTGTTGAACGTGCTGCATTCAATGGCATTGACGTTTTTAGGATTTTTGATGCCATGAATGATATGCGAAACCTAAGGTCGGCAATTAACGCTACTTTGGAGGTTGGAAAACATGCGCAAGGCACTATTTCCTATACTGTTAGCCCGGTACATAACCTTGCCATGTGGATTGATCTAGGTAAGCAAATAGAAGATATGGGAGCGCATTCAATTGCTATTAAGGATATGGCAGGGCTTCTAAGGCCCTATGACGCGTATGAGTTAGTTACGCAGCTTAAGAGATCGGTAGACATCCCAATTCATATGCAATGTCATGCCACAACGGGCATGTCCACGGCAACCTATTTGAAGGCAATTGAGGCCGGCATAGATAACGTTGATACCGCTATTTCGTCTATGAGTATGACATACGGGCACTCACCGACAGAATCTGTTGTAGCTATCCTTGAAGGGTCTGATCGAGATACTGGATTGAATATCGAAGGTTTGGAGGATATATCAGCGTATTTTAGAAAAGTTCGTAAGAAATATGCAGCTTTCGAAGGTTCTCTAAAAGGTGTTGATTCTAGAATATTAGTGGCGCAGGTACCCGGCGGAATGTTAACGAACCTAGAAAATCAGTTGCGCGAGCAAGGGGCCACTGAAAAGCTTGATGAGGTTCTAGAAGAAATTCCCGAAGTTAGAAAGGATCTTGGTTACATTCCCTTGGTTACCCCAACTTCTCAGATCGTAGGGAGCCAAGCTGTAATTAATGTATTGATGGGTGAGAGATATAAAAACATCACTAGAGAGACGGCTGGGGTCTTAAAAGGGGAGTATGGTTTAACACCTGCGCCCCTTGATGCTGAACTTCAAAACCAGGTTCTCGATGGCGAAGAGCCAATAACTTGTCGGCCTGCTGATTTGTTAGAACCTGAGATTCATTCACTGACAAGTCAGCTTAATGACATGGCTGCTGATCGTGATCTTGAGTTAGCTGACGATGTTATTGATGATGTTCTTACGTTTGCTCTATTTCCTCAGATTGGTCTCAGATTCTTGGAAAATCGTAATGACCCTTCTGCTTTTGAGCCGCCACCGTCTGGATTGCAGAAGAATCCGGAAAGTTTTATGCCAAACGAGACCGAGGGTCCGTCTGCATATAAAGTGAAGGTAAATGGAAAGACATTCAATGTAGAAGTGTCCGAAGATGGCCAGGTTGAGCAGATTACAAAAGCTATTGGAGCGGAGGAGGCTGGGCAACCGATTAGAGCTGCGCTAGCAGGAAATATATATCAGGTGCTCGTGCGTGTCGGCGACTTCGTCGAAGAAGGAGATGTTCTTCTAGTGGTGGAAGCCATGAAGATGGAAACTGAGATTCGGGCGGATAGAGACGGCAAAATATTGGCTATGGAGGTGAAGGAAGGCGCTAGTATTGCTGTAGGAGAGATATTGGCTGTTATAGGTTAATTATATGGATTTCTTGATTCAATTTTGGGAAGGCACAGGCATATATTCAATAACCTGGAAGCAGGTGATAATGCTTTTTATAGGTTTTCTATTACTCTATTTGGCTATAGTCAAGAAGTTTGAACCTTTGCTTTTGGTGACCATAGGCTTTGGAGGAATTCTTGCTAATATCCCCGGGGCAGAAATGAGTGAGGTTGGAGGCCTTCTCCACCAAATTTATTCAGTTGGAATAGAGACCTCTGTATTCCCATTAGTTATTTTTATGGGCGTAGGGGCGCTGACGGATTTTGGTCCCATGCTCGCGAATCCTAAAACGTTATTTCTGGGCGCGGCAGCTCAATTTGGAATATTCGTGACTCTAATCGGAGCCTTATTTCTTAGCGATATTGGAATAATGCAATTCGGCATTAAGGAAGCAGCTGCGATTGCTATTATCGGCGGTGCTGATGGGCCCACGGCCATTTATATTGCAGGAAAGCTAGCGCCAGATTTGCTTGGAGCCATTGCGGTAGCTGCCTATTCCTATATGGCTCTTGTTCCACTTATTCAGCCACCTATTGTTAGGATGCTTACGTCTATTGAGGAAAGAAGTATTGTTATGATGCAATTAAGGGACGTTTCTAAAACTGAGCGTGTCATCTTTCCTTTAGTACTTGTTCTTGTTGTAGCATTATTATTGCCAGCAGCAGCCCCTCTGCTTGGTATGTTTGCTTTCGGCAATCTTATGAGGGAATGCGGTGTGGTAGATAGATTGTCCCACACTACCCAGAATGCCCTTATAAATACAGTTACGATCTTTCTTGGCTTAGGGGTTGGATCGAAACTTGCGGCAGAGGAGTTCCTGGTATCGAGTACGTTAGGCATTCTACTTCTAGGAATAGTAGCATTTTCTATAGGAACGGTAGCTGGGGTATTAATGGCAAAGCTGTTGAATAAATTGTCATCGACACCGATTAATCCGGTGATTGGGGCAGCTGGTGTTTCAGCTGTTCCTATGGCGGCTAGAGTTGCTAATAAATTAGGCCTAGAGGCAAATCCTCAGAACTTTTTACTTATGCATGCTATGGGGCCGAATGTTGCTGGTGTCATCGGGTCAGCTATCGCAGCGGGGATGATGATACTTCTGGTTGGTGGAAGTTGATGCGAAAATATCATTTATTGGTTTTTAGTCTTATTGGAGGTATCGGAATGAATGCCTCGTTTGCTGAATACCATTGCGGTTTAGGAGCGTATTCAAATTTCAACAATGCGGAGCGGGCTTTAGATCAATTAGAGAAGAACGGGATTGATGGTCTTTCTATTGTTTCTGCGGAAAATGGCAAGGCTCGTTTTAGAGTGGTCCGAGGTCCTTATAGTTCTCGAGAATTAGCTGATGAAGCTAAATTGGAGTTGCTGGGGCAGGGGATAGAAGGCGTTTGGGTGGTAGCGGCTAGGGAGGCGCCCTACCCAGAGGCATTGGGACTATACGAAGATATATTTAATGAGTTAGATGAACAGGTTTCGACCGCTACTGAGCTACTAATTACGCCGAACAAGGAATTGCCAATTTTGGTAACGGAGCCCCCAAGCGACTACCAGCTAAATAGGCTACAGAGAGAATGAACTGCGGGTTTTTGAGACTTATTTATAGTTAGCATTCATTCGAAGATCTAGTTTTGGTACCCCCATCCCGATTCGAACGGGAATCTAACCCTTAGGAGGGGTTTGTTCTATCCATTGAACTATGGGGGCAGTAGTTTTTCGACCTAAGGTGCTAGTATATCGTAGCTGACGTTTATTATTAGGTTTATGAGTTGATCTTGCTATGCTCAAATGACATCCATATTGTTGAAGTTTCTGAGGATTGGAGCGCTTAAAGATGCCGCGTGCTCGGTTTAATCATATTGCACTGACCGTTCCGGATGGGTCATTATCGACGAATCGAGAGCCCATTGAAAATTTCTATGGAGGCATTTTAGGTGCACAGGTTTTTGAATACGGCGATAGCTCCCAGGCTTTAATCATATCTTTTGATGAAGGATTCCCTAGTCAATCGATAGTCCTTAATGAAGGGAAACACCCGATGGTCGCAAGAGGGGAGGATCATTTAGGCCTTGAATATTCGGAATTTTCGGAGGTTGATGAAATTATTAGGAGTTGTTGGGAATTCAAGGAAAGTGATGATCGTATCCAAATTGGAGAAATTATAGATCAGAATGATGATGGCTATAAATATAGGGCTTGTTATGTGAAATATCTTTTACCTCTCCAGTTGGATATCCAATCTATACAGTGGTCCCATGGGCGAAGACCTAAGCGTTGGGTATATGTGGACTAGACAAGGAAAGTATTAAGTGTCCAGCAATAGCGTAAATAAGCTACAGAAAAAAAATCGTTTTGGAGCTAATTCCGGGCTTATTACTTGGGCGCTTGTTGTGGTCTTAGTATATATTTTGCTTATCGGAGTTGGAGTTGTCGGTATTGGTTTCAAATGGATTTCAGGTGGAGCCGAAGGCGCAGCGTCTATATTTGGTTTTGCCAACAACCCGCTTGCCGGTGTTATTCTTGGAATATTAGCTACGGCCCTCGTGCAATCATCGAGCACAGTTACATCAGTAATCGTTGGATTGGTAGCAGGAGGAGTTCCAGTTTCTATAGCAGTTCCTATGATTATGGGGGCGAACATGGGAACGACTATTACTAATACTATAGTTAGCCTAGGAAATATCGGGAATGATTCCTCGTTTCGGCGGTCTTTCGAGGCCGCCACGGTGCACGATTTTTTTAACCTTTATTGTATTTTTATTTTTCTCCCCATTGAATTGATATTTCGCCCGTTACAACAGATAGCTGGCTTTATATCAACATATCTGACGGGTAGCTCAGAGGCGTCGCTGTTTGACTTAAATATAGTTGGAGCGATGACTAAACCAATAGCTTCAGGAATAGTTGATGTTTTTAAATCTCTTCCAGAGACCATCGGAGCAACCTTATCGATTTTTCTGGGCATAGTAATGATCATGTTTTCAGTGATCTATCTAGGAAAATTATTAAGAGCAGTTATGGTAGGAAAGGCGAAAGGGGTACTAGAAAAAGCGATAGGAAGAAAGCCTGAGATGGGAGTACTGTCGGGTACAGTTGTTACGGTATTAGTCCAATCGTCATCCACCACTACTAGCTTAATAGTTCCTTTAGCAGGAGCTGGGGTGCTATCTTTACGCCAAATTTTCCCATTCACGATGGGCGCTAATATTGGAACTACGATAACTGCATTATTAGCTGCAATTTCAATATCGGGAGAAATGCACATATTTGCCTTGCAAATTGCTTTGGTGCATTTCCTCTATAATATTTCAGGTGTTTTATCTTTTTTATACATTCCTGGATTAAACAATCTCGCGATTGGTTCAGCCGCATGGTTAGGGAGCCATGCGGGTAGTAATAGATTTTGGGCCTTTGGCTATCTTTTTATATTATTCTTCGTCTTTCCTGGGATCGTTCTTAGTTTCCAATTTTCATGAAGAAACTGGATGACGAATCTTTGATATTGCTCAGAAGGTTGTTGGAAGAGCGGTTTTTCCGTAGAGGAGATACATCGCTTTTATAGGCTTATTGCAGGAGCACTATCCGCCGGCAACGATTTTCTCGGCTATAGATTGTATGCGAGCAACCATAGATCGGAGGCCGTTTCCTCTCGTCGAGCTTAGGTGCCTTAGGAGGTCCAAATCACTAAATAGGTCTTCTATATCAAATTTTAGGACTTCTTCTGGTGTTTTCTGACTATAGGCCGATAAAACAATGGATATAAGTCCTTTTACTATATGGGCATCACTATCTAGTTCTAGTTGCAGACCGCCGGTTTCTTCATTATAGGAATGGATCATCCATACCTGACTTTGGCATCCTCTAATTAGGTTGCTATCGATCTTTTCGTCGCTGTGCAGTTCTGGCAGTTCTCGGCCAAGATCGATAATGAATTGATATCTTTCTTCCCAGGAGTCAAAAAATGTGAAGCTATCTTTTATTTCGTCTAGAGAAGGGGGCGTATAAGTCACAACCTAAAATAATCCTAATTCAAGCTGAGCTTCTTCGGTCATCATATCTCGCGACCACGGAGGTTCAAATACCAGAACGACATTAACCTCACTGACGTTTGGGACGTTTGATAGACGAGTTTTAACATCCTCTACCAGCACGGGGCCCATCCCGCAGCCAGGCGATGTTAGCGTCATATCAATATTTATGCGTTTTTGAGTATCGGTTTCGCACCGGTAGATTAAACCTAGATCTACTATATTTACTGGTATTTCTGGGTCATAGACAGTTTGAAGGGCGTGCTGCACCTGTTCTAGATCAATGTTTCCGTCAGCGGGTGTCTCATAGCTTAATACTAGAGGCTCGAATCCTAGAGCATCGGCATCAAGGGCATCTATGCGAGCCATATTTCCATTGATGATTATAGTGTAAGTTCCCCCTAACTCTTGGCTAAGTGTAAGGAAAGTTCCCTTTGGAATTTCAATAAGATCCCCTGTAGGGACCAGTCGAGCAGTGCAATCACGATGTGTGTTTATTACTCTTTGATCCACTTTTAGTCTTCTGTATGAATAGAAAAACTCTCTCCACAACCGCAGTGAGAAGTGGCATTTGGGTTCTTGAATTGGAGCGATGAGTTTAGCCCTTCAGTTATATATTCCAAGGTAGTACCTACTACTAATGGTAAGTCCTTTTTGCTGACATATAGAGACATCCCGCCGGCTATCTTGAATGCTTGATCGTCTTGATTAGGGCCGTCAATGTAGTCAAGAATATACATATATCCATTGCAGCCGCTTTCCTTTATTCCGAGCCGTAAGTGCGAATGCCCCGACTTTTTAATTTGTTCTCGGATATGTTCCGCAGCTGCTAAAGTGGCTGTTATTTCTCGCTCTGGTTGATAATTTTGTACTGTCATTTCTGTATTCTACCTTGTTTCAGCTAGACAAACGATTTAACTTTTTTAACTCCTTTTATTAGCCTAATTACGTCTGCTTCAGAGTTATATAGGCTGAAAGAGGCGCGAACTGTGCCTGGAAGGTTAAGACGATTCATCAATGGCATAGTGCAATGATGACCAGCTCTAACAGCTATTCCTTGTTGGTCTAGCAAAGTACCAACATCCTGAGGATGAGAGCCTTCTATCAGAAAAGATATTATGGAAACTCTATAGGAAGGATTACCAACTATTTGAATTCCATCGATTTTTCTTAATTCTTCCAGTGCCATTAGGACTAATAAATGTTCTGCATGACGTAAATCTGATAGATCAATACGCGCTAGATAGTCTATTGCAGTACCTAAGCCCACAGCCCCAGCAATATTTGGTGTTCCAGCTTCAAATTTGTAGGGTAATTGGTTAAAAGTAGTCTCTTCAAAAGTAACGCGATCGATCATTTCTCCGCCTGCTTGCCATGGAGGCAGTACTTCAAGAATTTCTTTTTTTCCGTAAAGGATTCCAATTCCCGTGGGCCCAAAAAGTTTGTGCCCTGAGAAAGTATAGAAATCACAATCTAGTATTTTTACGTCGACGTCTAGATGCGCAACCGCTTGAGCCCCATCTATTAATACTTTTGCTCCGTTCGCATGGGATAATTTGATAACTTCATCTATGGGTAAAAGCGTGCCTAACGCATTAGATACATGACTTATGGCGACGAGCTTTGTGTGCTTATTAAGTTTATTTTTGAGGTCATATATATCCAAGTTACCGTCATCAGATATTCGGCATACCTTTAGTTTTGCTCCACTTCGTTTTGCCAACAATTGCCAGGGGACTATATTCGCATGGTGTTCTAGTTCGCTTATAATTATTTCGCTTTCATCATTCATGTCCGCTGTCAGAACATTAGCGACGAGGTTGATTGACTCGGTCACGCCGCGAGTGAAAATGATTTCTTCTGTCGCGTTCGCATTGATAAAACATTTAACCTTGTATCGGGCATCTTCGAATAGTTCTGTTGCTTCATCTGCTAATTTATGGGCACCACGATGAACATTAGAATTAACGTTAGTGTAGTAATTAGTTAGAGCGTTGATCACCTGAAGTGGTTTTTGTGTTGTAGCGGCATTATCGAGATAGACTAATTTATTATCTCCAATTTTACGTTCCAATATTGGAAAGTCACTTCTGATAGTTTGTTTTATTTGAGGCATTGGGTAAATTTTTCAGTGGCTAATTGAGTCAAGTTTCCTCGTATGCAGGACTTTATAAAGGCGTTACACAATAGAGTTTTAGCATCCGATTGGGACAGGGATCTACTTCGCAAGTAAAATATTTGTTCTTCATCTAATTGTCCTACTGTAGCGCCATGAGAGCACTTTACATCATCTGTGTAGATCTCTAATTCTGGTTTAGTGTTGATGGTCGCATTCTTTCCTAGTGCTAGGTTTTTATTATTTAGCGTTGCATCGGAGTGCTTTGCATTTTTGCTAATATGTATCCTGCCCAGAAAAGAGCTTTTACTCTTCTTATGTCCGATCCCATTTACTTGTTGCGTGCTTTGCGTGTTCTGCTCCTGGTGATCTATAACGACTTGCTGATCTATATGTCGATTCTCTTCTGTGATGTAAGCACCTATTACAGATGTTTTTGCTCTGTTTCCAGTCAATGCTATGTGGATGTTAGAGCGCCTCTTTTCCGAGCCAGTAGCATATTGCTCTAGGTGGTATTACGCGTCTTTTTGGACTTCAATATTTACCAATGATAGGTCAGTTGGAGTATTGAAAAATGAAGACCTTGCATGAGTTAGTTTTGCTTCATCACGTATATTTATTCCGATTATACGGTTCGCGAATGGTCTAAACGGAGTGTTTTCTTTTATGGAGACGTTAGTTCCCTTTTCGATATCAATGATTAGTATTTCTTGCGTTTCAGAAGGTGTAATTTCCACTATTTGGTTTATATTCTTATTTATAGTAATAAGTCTTCCGGTTGGATTGCTCATCGCCATTAAATAGGAAAGCAAATATCGATTTTTATCGATTTTACTAATGGCATTTCTAACTACATCCAATTTGGATTGGCTGAGATCTAAGAAGCTTTCGACCTTTATCCCTTCTATACCTTCCATTTTTATTATTGTTTGATTCTCTTTTTTCGCGGAATTAACGGACTTCAAATGAGTCTCTAATAAAGACGACATAGATGTATATTTCCAATACTCTCTAATCTCTTTAGAGTCTAGTAGGCCCCCAATGTCCTTAGCAGTGAGGTCCTGATTCAGCCAGGGCTTAGGGGAGAAGTCTAAAGACTCTATAGATGGGGATGACCTCATGAATCATTTATCCAAGAGTAGCCTTTCTCCTCAAGATCCAGAGCAAGAGTTTTGTCACCTGTTTTTATAATCTTTCCATCGGAGAGAACATGTACATAATCTGGGATTATATAATCGAGTAATCGCTGATAATGTGTTATCAGTAGAACCCCATTTTTTTTTGATCGGTACTTATTCACACCTTCTGCAACTATCTTTAAGGCATCTATGTCAAGTCCGGAGTCTGTTTCATCTAGCACGGCGAGCTTAGGTTCTAGCATCAGTAATTGTAATATTTCATTTCTTTTCTTTTCCCCACCAGAGAAGCCTTCGTTCACTCCTCTTTTTAGAAATTCAGGGTTTAGGTCAAGTTGTTT
>PAMO01000006.1 GCA_002707325.1 Gammaproteobacteria bacterium | reverse complement strand
TCACAGCCCCCGGGCTGCACGCAGGTGTGAATCTGGGCGTGTGAATTGTCCGGCTTAACTGAATGACTGAATAGGTGTGAATCTAGCCCCCGGTTAACTGGACGACTGGACAGGTGTGAATCCGGGCCTGGAACTCCCGGGTGCGGTCGCCCGGCTCCCGGGCATACGTCAGCCCCCGGGGGTGATCGCTTGATGGATAACGTGGACGACTTAACCCCCGGGGTGACGGCCGGTTCCCGGCTCCCGGGTTAGGGGAGCGGCAGGAGTTGGCCGGGGTAGATCTGATTGGCCGGTCGCCCGGCCCGGGTCAGTTCTTGTTCGAGTTGATAGACGACTTCCCGGGTGTCATAGCCGGGGCAATGTTCCCGGGCGATGCTCCAGAGAGTGTCCCCGGGTTGCACTAGGTGGCTCTCCGGGGCGCAGTCGATTGTGGCCGGGGAGAAGGGTGACCAAAGGGCTAACCCAATCCCTAGCGTTATGGTCACAACAAACGTGAGGAGGAGTTTCATCAGACCCTCTCCTCTGTGTAAGTGTAATAACATTCAACACAAACATATTCGCCCTGTATCGATGGGACTCTTGGGAATCCGGCCGGGTCTGTGTAATCTCTTGCGTTTTGTGTAACTCCGCATTCTGTGCAATTGTAATTTTCCATGTCTTGCTCCTTTTCGTGTATATATATACTATACACTACAAGTGGAAAGAAAGCAACCTTTTAGAAAAGAAATATTCTAGAATTTTTTAGGTTTTTCGAATCACTCCAGAAGAACATGCCGCCTACCCCCCCCTACCCCGGGACAAGTTCCGGGCCGGGTTAGCCGCCTACCCCCGGCCGGGTCAGGCCGGTAATAAAAAAAAGAGGAGGGCTAGGGACACTTCATAAACCCTAACCCTCCTCTTGGGAGATGGCCGGGGAAAAGGATAAACCCAGCCTTATCTGAACTCAGGGAATCAGTGTGATTAATTAACTCCCTCCGACTACTCAACAATAAGGTAAATGTTTCCATCGTTTTCCTTGATGAGGCCGGTTGCCTCCGGCCGGGCTACTAACGCCGAGCCGGGGGATTAGATTATTTAATTGTTTAGTGGTGAGACAGGGGCTTGAACCCTGCGATATCTCGGGAAACACGGCTTCACACTAAGATATGCCATACCGTGCCGTCTTATTACCCGAGCGTACGCCCCGTCCCCCTTTCGGGTTTCAGTTCCAGTGGGCGCTCACCTCGATATATATACTATACACTATCAGTGGACTAATTGCAACCTTTAATTAAAGAAATCCCAGATTTTTTTTAAGTCCAGGCCGGGGGTTAATGGCGGCCGGGGTCTCCGGCCGGGCTATGACCGTGCGGGCGCTCCCGGCCGGGCCGGGTTATGGGTGCGGCTGCCTCCGGCCGGGGGCCGGGGCGAACCCCCCGCCTACTTTGTGTAGACGAAAGGCTCAACCTCTATACCTTCAGGGTGTCCCTGTGGGTCTTTCATAAAGGCTACGAAGTCTTGGTCGCATATGAACGAACAGTGACTGCGGTGTTCTTTAGTGCCCACTGCGATACCTTGGCGACCTGCTGGGCGAATGATATTCACCGTGTAGCGAGCCTTGCCAGTCTTAGCAACATGAACCGGAGTCACGCCGCCTGCGAAAGCAGTAAGCATCACGCCACGGTTTGTGTCCATGATTGGGGAAGTTTCTTTAATGAAACTCACACCGGCTTCGTTAGCGATCCCTTTAAGTTGGGTGAGGATGTTAGCGAGCGTGCCTTGATTGCTCCACTTTCTCCCTTTGTCGCTTTGTGTCTTTACTTCAATACTTGCCATTTGTCTTTCTCCTTTATCTGTATATGTACAGTATACACCCATCTTGTGACATATTGCAACCTTTAATTGAAATTATTTCAGATTTCTTATCCACACGTTTACCCACAACCTGTGGATAACTAATCGAACGTCTGTTCGAGCCGGGCTATCACCAGCCAGCCGGGGCCGGGGCTCCCGGTCTCCCGGGGGTACATCTTCTCGGGTGAATTTGGCGTGTGAATCTGGGGCCGGTTTTACCCGACCCCAAACTCTCAAACTGAAGCGGCGGAACGCTCACGCATCGCTGCCATAGCGGCGACACATGTTTCGACCGTGAGAAGTTCTCCGTTGCCGAAGACTTCGCACTCCTGAGTTATGTTTCTACTGAATCCGTCGATAACCGGCGTTGTGTTGCCTTCATCGTCGCAACTCGTAAACACGACCGGGCCGACTAGATCCGTACCGCAAATGTACGAGCCTAAGAAGTTGTAGACAAAATCGCCTGCGATTAGTCCTTCTTCATTGACCCACGCATCAACCGATTTGAAAAGGTTTTGCGGAACTCGGATGAGTTCAATGCGCCCTATGACGAGAGCCTGCAAGTCAGCCAGACTATCTGCGCCTGGTTTCACTTTGTAGACTGAACCGTCATCGTCTATTACTAGGTAATGTTCCATGTCTTTCTTTCCTTTCTTGTATATATTAACTATACACTAACAGTTGACTAAAAGCAACCATTTAGCGAAACTTTTTCAAAAAATCAGCCGGGGAATAGTGGCAACCCCGGGGTGAGAGCGAAAGGAGGAAAGACTCCCACCCCCGGGGTTACCTGTCGGCGGTGAGTGTCCGACCTCCACATTGTAGGTTCTCAGCCAAAAATCTCGTGAGAGCCATCTTCCAGTTTCCGGGCTTCACTTAAAAGCCGGTCACGTTCATCCTCGACAAACATAATGTGGTCGCCCCAATCCTCCGGGGCGTTCTTTATGCCTACGCTTGAAAAATCGTTTAGATAATTCAAAGCGTCAAGGATCTCATTACAGGTTCTAACCTGTGAGTCGATTGACTGTAATAGTCTCATTGTCTTTCTCCATTCTTTCTGTTTTCTTTTATGCCTCACAGTCATGGCCATAAAACCAATCCTGTGCGTCCTCGTTGTCCATGAGGTCAAATACCCGGGCGCACTCGACGCAAACGGGTTGTCTTTGCCGACGAACGTCCACCGCAAACTGCTTGAACCCTTCCGGGGCCGTGGCGGTATTTGTCCATCGGGTAATGGTTTCTGTCATATGTCTTTCTCTCTTTCTGTTGTCGGTTTAAGGGTCGCCCCCCGTTACTGGGGTACTGCCTGGATTCCTTGGACTGATAGCCAGCCTCCGGGGGGCTTCCCGATCTGTTAGGCGAACGCTTCGATCTCGGCGTTTACCTCTCGTTCTATGTCTGGATCTAAACCTATGCACTCTGCCATGTCGTCGCATATGTAGTAGTAGTCCCGTGCTCTTACAGCGTCTGGGCAACCACCGTCACACCATGGGCAGTGTTCGTAATCTGGTGGCTCTAATCCTTGGTCTTCAACGTACATGTCTTTCTCCTTTTCGGTATATGTATATTATACACTACTAGTTGACAAAAGCAACCTTATTTAATGGATTTCTTCAGAAACTTTCAGGAGCCGCCCCCGGGCCGGGGGCTAACTCCTTTTTGTTTTAGTTGTACTTTGCTTCGTCCATCGGATCGGGCAAAGAGTTTGCGATTGCGCTGTCAACGTGACAGGTAAGTCGGTATATGAGTTCTTCACAACTTGCGACGAACTCCATTGGTGTTTCGCCTAGTCCGAGCGAATCTTCACAGATCCACTTTTCCCAAGAGTCAACCACTGACTTTGTGTGTCGTTCTTCTTTGTTCATGTCTTTCTCCTTTTGTGTATATATGTATTATACACTAATAGTTGACTAAACCAACGTCATTTAGCGGATTTGTTCAGAAATCTTCAGATTTCTTTAGACGCTTCTCCCGGGGCTAATAAGGGCCGGGGCCCTAACCCTTACACTTCTGCAAGGGCCGGGGCCTCAACCACATTCTCAAGGATGTAGTTCAGAGCCTTGGAGGCTTTGCCAGCAGCGTCCCAAATAAATCTTGGGTCACTGTCCAGCGCTTTGAGCCATGAATTGATATAGCGAGCGTGGTCTGGCCGGGGGTCGGTCTCTACTCCTCGAATGACGCTTAAGAACGTCGCTCCGAGTTCTGCTACCAACTCCTCAAAGGCATATTCGTTTCTTACGCCTCGGTCGCCTCGCCAGTCGTCTTTACGATCTAGGCGTGACTTGTGACCAGTCCAGTGTGTGAACTCGTGAGCAACTACACCAAACCATCCTTCAGGACTTTCGAATTGAGTGTCCTCCGGAGTGTTGATGTAATCCTCGCTTGGTGAGTAGAACGCCCTATCGCTAGGTGTCTCTCTCCAATCGGCTCCGAGTGTTTGAAACCATTCACGATGTATTTGTACGTCAATGTCTTCACTCACTACTGGTTGCTCAGGCTTGGCCGGGGCATTGTCTACCTGCGAAGCGTGGAAGATTGAGTATGCCTTGAGCATCCCCTTTTTGTCCCATCCTTCACCGTCCATAGGTTTACTAGACCATTTGTTCAGGTCTTTGTTAAACCATGCTTGTGAGAAGTAAACAATCCCTGTTCCCTTTTCACCTGCTCGGACTTGACCACCGAGTTTCGCCCAGCCTTTATATGTACTCCAGCGTGCGTCACTTGGATCTGGTGATAGCCACATAAGCACTAGAGCGTTTCCACCTGTGTAAGTGTTTCCGCTTTGAGCGTTGTATGGCAATCTGCCGACACCCTGCCATGGCTTAGTCCAGCCATCAGGATCATTTTTCATAGCGTCAACAATTTTTTGTGTGATGCCATGAATTATGTTGTCTGTTTTTTCACTCATGTCTTTCCTTTCTTGTATATGTATACTATACACCCTTAGTTGACTAAATGCAACCTTAAGTGGACAATTTCTTAAATTTCTTTAATCGAACGTGTGTTCGACTGCGGGCCGGGGTATAGGGGAGGCCGGGGCCCCCGGGGCGAGTCGACTCTGGACATCGTTGCGTCTTGGGCTCCCGGGGGACAGCCTCCGGTGCACCCGGGTACATGCCCCGGGCACAGCCGTCGTGTGAATCTGTCGTGTGAATCTAGGCAGGCACGAATTGCTTACGGCCGTCGCTGGTAATACCACCCGTTGACAAAGCCTGAACCTGGAGCAAGACACCAAATAACCCGTGCTTCTTAAGATATGTTTCAGCAGCCTGCTCATAAATCCAAACGCTGGCGAGTTGCCTCTCAGTTGTTAAATACACCCGAGGAGCCACTCGATAATATTGTTCTATATAGGGAAGATCAGAGTCCCGAACAAGAAAGCCATCAACGACTTCGGTTCCCCGAAGCCATCGATGTACTTCTATGTTGGACTGTATGACCCACCCCTCCCGGGGTTCGTTCATACTTCCACCACAGCCTGTTCTTGCTGCCACCAATAGAAGAACACATCTTTCAGCCCTTCTTGGGCGTCTCTAGATGGTGTTCCGTCCTCAGCGATTTGGGTAACTTCCCCATTCGCAAATAGGTTTAAGCATTGGAATGATGGCTGTTCTTCTATCGAATAGACAACAAACCTGACATTAGGAAACCGAGCCGAGACTGTTATAAGCCCAGCGTTAGTAGTTCCCCACGCAGTATCGAAAGCAAAGACCGAATCACTTAACTGTTCTAAGTTGCAGTCAGCCCACTTGCTGCCGTAGTTCTCTATAGCCCATTGGCGACCGTCGAATCCGTCATCTTCCATAGTTGTGAAAGCAGACCCTATATCGTCGCCATTAACATTGATATTTTTAGACGCTTCCTCCGGGGCAGGGATGAGCGCTCTGATGAAACTCAGGTTTTGGGCAACACAACCCGAGAGGTAGCAACCAAATGCTAGCCCCTCAGGTGTGCGCTCAATACTGAGTTCGTTAGAAACCCAGTTCGGCATGGTTATGCAGCCTCCGCTTTTGCGACGACTTCATAACCGTCACCGATGAGTTTGTCGATAATGAACTCGGTAGTGAGAACGTGATCAAGCACATCAATAACTGACGCTTCAAGATCATCAGGTGTAACGACCGCATCGGAGTGATGCAGATCTTCGAAGGTAACAACATCGTAGTCCGATGGATCGAAATCCTCGGGGCGGATGAAGTCTGCTTCGTCTATTGAATCACCAATTGCCGTGTTCATTTCGTCAATAGATGGGATGTCTGAGTTCATGCCTATGGCATCGGATACGGCATCGTACAGGTCGAGATTGTCGATTGCCTCGGTTATCATCCCATCAACATCGTTGGGATTGAAATCGTCCAATCCTAGATGGGGGCGGATGGCTTCAGCAAATGCTTTCAGCAATCCTGTGAATTGTTCGTCCATTTTGTCTTTCTCCTATGGGGAAGTCTTCGTAGTGGGTATCTCCCACCAAGTACAATTGTACAGGGTCCAACATCCATTTGCAACCTTTAATTGACGATTTCTCAGATTTCTCACAGATTCTTCCCATCGAACACCTGTTCGACCGAGCCGAAGCCCCCGGGGGTGAGGTCGTCCTCTGGATATCGCCTTTACACTGCCAGCCCCCGGGGGTATTCAGTACTGGCCGGGGCTTCCGGGCTCCCGGGCAAATCTGTGATTGCAAATCTGTGATTGCAGCGGCGTGTGAATCCAGGGGTGTGAATATGGCTGGGGGGTTTCCCCCCCAACCTGTCATTTCCCCATGACGATCTAAATTGACTCTTTGAGGCGTTCTATCTCCTCAAGCAACGGTTTGGTTGCTTCTTCCACACACCTGTGGATAGATATTGCAAGATTGTCTGCTTGTTCAAACACCCAATGAACATCATGGTATTCAAATGGTTCCCAAGCATTATCTTCACACCACTTGTCTAGTTCTTCACGTTCCCATGTATTCCAATCATCAGGTAAATGTTCTGTGAAGTAATGCCCACTAGCCTCCGGTATATATTTTTGATAGTCAAACATTAGCCCTCTCCTTCATGTATTCGGCCATGAACTCGGTGTGGATACCTTGACTGTGTTCTGTCAATGGCTCTAACAACGCTTCGATAATCGGTTCACGCTCATAGTTCGGCTCAACGCCATTATCAATGAGATAGTCCTCTGCACAACTCCAGCACAGGTCAGAACATTCACTAATTATGTTTGCGTAGTCTGTGCATTTCGCTGGACTCCACTCACCTGTCTCTACGAATGTGAACATCCCAACTGCTTTACGAAGGTCTTTCGTATGTTCTTCTGCAATCTCATAATATGGATACTTAACGTCACAAAGGTCGCAACCCCATATTTCCCATATCTCGGACTTGGCAATAATGCTCCGGTACGCTTCGACATGATGTGACTTGCTCAATGTATTGGTAAGACTTTCAAGATGTAAAATCATCTCTCCTACATCGCAACATGGGTCTTCTGCAAACCCAATCGGGTTACCAAGCAACCTAATGATGTTTTGTAATCTCTCCTGTTCTACTTCAGGCATTAGCCCCCTCCCCTCTCAAGGATTCTATAACTTGGGTAAACCATGCTTCAGCATCGTCGTATGGAAGTTCCCAGTCACCGCCCAGTTCATTGAACATGGTGATGATTTGGTTCTGTTCCTTGGATAGACATTCCTCATGCACATGGGCACGGGTGTCGTTCCACCGACGATCTTCGTCGAGGTAAATGGTTTCATCGCAAACGTCGCATTCATAGCCAGCGCATTCAGCGCAAGACCATCCGTCGAAGTCATCTTCCACCCAGCCAATTCTGTTAACCCACTTGCCGTAGCCCGGGGCTGTTGATTGTCCACAATGGAAGCAAGGATCGATGATTGTCATGGCGTCTTTAATAACGTAGGACTTCATCTCTGCCACACCTCTCCTGTTTCGTTGTCTGTGATCTGCCACGCATAGCAGTCCACAATTTCAAAGTCTTCACCCATCAAATTCACGTCAGGTGTATGTTCATCACAATCACGAAGCCAGTTCCTTAATGATTCAGGTTTGTCATTCCCATCGTGGGGATAGATATCTCCGTCATATGGGACTTCAACTTCATGTATTGTTTCTACTCGCCAAGCGAGTTCTATAGTTACTGTTCTTGTTGTCATAGGGATTTCTCTTTCTTTCATTTGGTTTCCCGGGGCTGGGGGGTTACAAGGATTCCCCCAACCCTGAGAAGATTTATATAACTGGTAAGACGCCTTGAAGGTAACTCAGCGAACCTGCGTCGTTTCCTTCGTCGTCTGACATGGCGACAATCATGTCCCCATTATCAAGGAACATGCAGAGCGGACGGCTATACCATCCGGCGTCATGCGCCTCATCTCGGGTTAGATAGCGAACGTCTTCGATAGTCCTGCCTTTGAGAACTGCCTCAGCCGTTGCTGTCCAACGTGTTTCCACGTCGCTAACTGTGTCAATGTGGTTTACGTATGTCATTATCACACCACCCAATCAGGGAGAATGCGGTCTTCGTTAAGCGACACCGCTCTACCTTCAAACACAGTTCCCATCGTGTAGGGGAACTCATCTCCTTCAGTGGGCAGGCTGTCCTCTATCGTGGCTTCGGCACGTTTATCAGGAAAGAGTTCTAACTTTCCTGTGCCTTCCAGTCTCAAAGCAAAGTCTTTCGCTTCTTGTTCTGTGTCTGCTTCAACATAAACGCTGTTGAAACTTGTTCGGTATACGCCGACTTCATACTTAGGCATAACGAATCGCTTCGTCATACTCGACTTCGCAAGCCTCGAAGAAGGTGCGATAATCGAACCTGCCATTCTGAGCCGCAAAGAATCCCGCCATCTGTCCAGCGAGTTCGGTCTTCATTGGTGTTGTATCAACCAATACCCGAGCATCGCCTTCTTTGACACGGTACGGAATAGATTTGTTTAGAACACGGCTATCAGGGACTTGCTTCACTATTTCGGCAACTGCCCTGAAGTGCTTTCTAGTCATTGTCATGGGTTTATGTCTTTCTTTAATTGTGTGGGAACTTCCCACTAATACAAGTGTACACCCTCCAACACTAATAAGCAACCTTTAATTGACTATTTCTCAGATTTATTTGAGAGGGTTGAACGGCCGGGGCTCCCGGGCTCTTCCGGGGGCCGGGGCAAAAATCTGTGTTGCATTCAAGTGTGAATTTTGCCGTGTGAATCTGAGAGTCGGAAGCAGGGAGGCCGAAGCCCCCCTGTCCCCCGAAACTATTTAAGCGTCAAGAAGTTCGCTATCCACTTCGTTGACTTTCGCAACCGCATCTTTGATGATGTCAAGGAACGCTTCAGCGTTCATAACCAAAGTGCAGGAGTCTATGTCGATGTGGACTTCATCGTTCTTAGCAAGTCCATCCACGAAATAAACTGAGCCGTAAGTGCGCCGAGGGTTTGTTGTGACCCGACAGCGCTGGGCATCTTCTATGGTGAGAGTGCGATCGGTCTTTATTCCGTCTAACTCTGTCACCACGTTGGTTGTTATTTGCATTATGTCTTTCCTTTGCGGGGAATGTGTTACGAGCCGTACTTCGACCCACTTCTAGGATAGGGGTTCAAACACCAAAAACCAACCTCCAGTAGAAGAAATCCCCGATTTATTTCAGCCGGGCTTCCGGGGTCTAAGCGTTTCCCGGGGTCCATCCTCCGGGGTCTCTCCCGGGGCAAATCAGCATTGCAAACCTGTGCTGCATCCACCGTGTGAATCTGCCGTGTGAATCTGCGTGCAGCCCCCGGCGACTGGGTAGGTGTGAATCTGACTCTCAGGCTCCCGGGGCCGGTCAAAAATTTCCGAAGCCAGGAGCCGAGAATCAGCATTGCAGCCGACAGGAAGAATCAGCGTGTGAATCTACCTATCGGTTACTGGGTGACAGGGGATCAGTCAGCCAGAGATGCTGTACCAGGTGTTCCGATCTTTGTAGCAAGAGCGCCCTTGAGCACAGAAACCGCTGCGGCAACGCCAGCACCGGCCATCATTTTCCATTGGTCCACGCCGAGATCGAACATCGAGTTCGACGACATGGCTCCGATTGCGGCCTGAACGAAAGTGGCTACCACTCGTTCTATTAGGTCACGTGTAATCATATGTCATCCTCCTAAGGTTGACGGTAAAAAATCCAAGCGCCAGCAGCGCCGGGAATGGGTTCTTTGAGGTGTTTTGTCTACTGTATGTGGTGTGTTTTCGTATAGGTGTTCTGTTTGTGGTGTTTGTGTTGTCCCAGGTCTTAGCGTCTACTGTTAGGTGTTATTTATTATTGTGACGACAACCGAAACGATCGCAGTCACTATCGATGCTGGCACGGCATACATCCACCGTTCCACCATGCGAACTCTTAACTCCAAATCATTAGTTTTACGATTCTGAGAGTCGTGTATAGCGTCTAACTTCTCTTCGATACCCTCTAACCGTTCATTAAGAACAGCGAGAGTAATAGCCACCTTGTCTAACTCAACCATTCGAAACTGCATCCCATGTAGCCTGATCCAAAGCACCAGTCACTGGGACACCGAGTTCTGCTTGAACCACCCGTGTCAAATTCTCCGTTTGTTCACCAAAACTTCCATCAACAGGAATAGGTTCAGCGTCTATAGAGTCATTCCTTAACAGGATCTCATTACAAACCGCTTGCCAAGCCTCAACTGCTTCCCCCTGTTCCCCACTAGTACACAGCAACCCCATAATAGGCATATCCTCTGTACTGTCCCCCCCATGAGTTACTTCTCCCCCCTGTTGTTCTTGTGAATCGCCTGCGGCGGGCTTCTGTTCATCTGCTTCAGAGGAACTGGCCTCCACCCATGCTTCGTTCTCATCGGTGTCAGGATTATCGGCTATAAAATGGCCTTTTTCGTTACGGGCCCGAACCTTTTCGGTTTGTGGCGCCATCGAAGGGTCATCTTGGTGGCTTGCCTGGTCTGGCGGAGTGACTGCTACGCCATCTACCCAAGGCATTTCTGATGAAAGTCCAAGGTCGGCAGAAGTATGCAACTCTTCGTCGCAATCATCTGGCCAAGCATGTAAATACCCCATTGCCTGCTGTGCGTTCGCAACCGTGGTGCGTTGAGGGTATTGAGCGCCTACAGCAGGATTAAATTCTAAAACGTCGTCTTTACGAAGATCGCAAATCAAACCACGGATAGCATCCGCTTGTTTTTGCGTAAGAGGAGCATCGGGAACGCCGATATTTATTCTTTCTCTATTCTCTGTTACATACTCATCGTCGGTAGTGATCTTGCCTTTAGCATCTACGCACCAACCACATGGTTGGTCGTCTCTCACTATCCAAAGTTCATCTGCCATCCCCTGCTCCTATATCGATTGTCGGCTATATGTAGAGATTACTCGAATCGGCGACGAAGTAGTGGAGCACGACGAATATGTGGGGTAGAAGCGCTATTTGTAGCCTTTATTGGGTCTCTCACAGATAACTGTTTATCCAACTTTTCTGATAAAGACTTAAGCCGTTTGATGACCGTCTCTATATCCGCAGCAGTCGCAGTGCTGACAGGAGCAGGGGCATTCTTCGCATCCACAATGTTCACATTTACCTTCTTTATTCATTCGTCTCCCCCAAATCTCTTGTTGGAATATATATCTTTTCACAGAAAATTGAATAGACAGAGTGAACCATCGCTACAAATCATGGATTTTGGCTTATACTAATAGGTGAAGGACACCTATACGGAGGTCCCCATGAAGTACACAATCGAAGCCGAGCAAGAATCAATTAGCGTCTGGACTAACGAAAAACCAAGACGCCACCTTAAGATCGCCAGATTCCTGCACCTTCCTAACACAACTCTTAAAACAGCCGCCATGTTCGGGCAATACACCCAGAACTCGTGGCCCGACCAACCTGAATACGCTACCTTTGTTTTCGAATCAGGAAGCCCTGTTTATAGATGGGAACCGTCGAAAGACGGCGTTATGACCATTGAGGACAGTCCAGACTTGAAACGAGTTGGGTTTTTGAACGTCCACCGTGTAATCGGTGAGATATCAAACAAAGGGACAGTATTAGTATTAGAACTAGACAAGGCCGCCATATGAGAAACAATCCATTTAGTCCAAGTAATGAAGAGGGTGGAAAAATGAGCAACCCTTCTGATTCCAACAACCCCATAAATCAACCATTCGCTTTTGCTACCCAAACGCCGAAACAAATAACACCCGATTTAGTAACAGTCCCCAGAGATACCGTAGACAGTTTGAAAGACTTGCTACAAGGCATGACAGAAACTTTCCGAGAACATGGTATGTTTGATCTTGCTGATGAAGCAGAAATGGTTGTCGAATTGCTCTAGGGAGACCCGTTGTCGGTCAAATGTACAAAAAGTGAATCCTCGTATATGGCAGGCTGTCGTTGTGACGACTGTAGGGCTGCCCATACAGACAGAGAACGTGCAAGAAGAACCACTAAAAGACAAGAAACTACCAAAAGTCCATCCGCTAGGGCTCGTTCTGGCGGACGTGGGTTAAACTGGGACGATGCGCTCACCAGAGGACAAATCGCAGAAGCCAGGGGCTGGGAAAAATAGTTGGGCTGATAGTGACCAACAAAGATACGAGCCTCCAGGGGGAATTGATACCAGTTTTTATCGAGGCACAACACCCGAGATAACTGAAGAAGTCGCTAAAGAACTACTCGATTACGACGTTACCCACTATCTAGGCGGCATCTCTAACTATCATCGTGCTTTAGACATGAGCCGCTGGGATGACCTCGAAGTTTGGATCAACGAGCAGGCTGAAATAGCACACAAAAACCGTTGGAGATACTTCGAAGATGAAGACGGCAACCCTTACGCACTAAACGAAGACAACAACAAATTCACACCTGAACAAATTGAAACCTCACCTATCAGGGTTTTGTACTGTATTAACGCTGAAGGTATGGAAGGGCACGACCCAACACCACCAGAATTTGCCAAAATCTTTCGAGACTGGGAAGACACTATTTACAAATGTGTACTTAATTACATAGATAAATACCCGTATGTAGTCAATTGTCTCTGGTGGCGTACACGTGGACACTTTATGAAGTATGTGACTACTGGCTTTCTAGGCCCTCACGCAGATTGCGACAGTAACTACCGTACACGTGGTGGGCAGCGCTATTTACCTATGTCAGAGTTCCCGACACGACAAACAATTTCGATCAGCGCCAACCTAAGCCAATGTGGGCGAGACTACAAAGGCGGAGTTCTACGCTTCCCTTACTACGACGTAGACATTGATATGGATGCGGGAGATGTAGTCATGTTCCCCGCAAACTTTATGGGGATGCACGAACTCACGACAGTCACAGAAGGTGAACGACACGCATACCTAGTTGCTTTCGGATCAGGAACAGACGGTCAGACTCAACCTGATGTCTCCGAACCTGAATGGGCAAATATGTGGACTCCCCCAATATGGTTGAATGACGTTCACGATGATTACGCAAAAGTAATTAGACACTCTCCCATTTGGGCTAAAGAACCACTTTTTTACAACCCAGTTGGCCAGAACAGGCCATTAGAGGGAGTGGGTGTAGATAAAGCAGGCGGGGGGCATTTCGATGACGATGACCCGTTCTTAATTGAAAGGGCTAGCGATAAGACTGAGGCCCCAGGAACCATGCCACAGCAACTACCCGTTCCCCAGACGTCAGAGGTGTCACCTCATGTAGAGTCCACGACGGGAAAGCAATAGCGACACCTTTTTCTTTACTAGCCTCTACTTCCCCGAACGGACCATCGTAAAGAAGAAGATCGCATCCTTCATAATTTTTTGGATCAGACAACTGAACCGAAACAGATATCTTTCTTTTAGAGTTCATACCTCCCCAGTCGGTATGTCTCATAAAATGACCTTCGCCTTTGTAAGCCAAAATTTCTAACTGCGGAGGTTCGTCAAGCAACTCGAACCCCCATTGGTTTATTCTGACTACATAGTCATAAACACTCTGAACTAAATCTGGTCCCGTTTTATAAGTAATCCTCGAATTCATACATTTTCTAATGTCTGGGAATACACCTTCAGGGAGATTGTTTGCCGCAGATAAAACCCCAGGACGAAACCCATTTTTATTGGCTAACCGCATAGCCTCTTCACACTGGGCAGGCGACCAAATTCGTTCCTGATGATAAGTGTTCATCATGGTGTAACCGAATTCACACCTTTTTTAGTGTCTCTATCCGTTTCAAACTTGTAGTTTAGATGCTTGGTTAATAGTGGTTTTAGGAGGTGATAAATCAATGTTGTTACGCTTTGTTCGACGATTATTCAGTCGTAAACAAGTGTACTCGGACTACCAAGGGCAGAGACTGTCCGACTCAATAGAACGAGAAATACTTAAGAATTATTTTCGCTTTTAGAAAGTCTGTGGGTTTCCCGCATTTCTAAAAACTTCTGTCCAAGGTCAAAAGTCGTATCATCGGTGTCGGCCTTGGACAGTTTTGCGACTAACCGCTTTTCTGTCTTGGTTAAATTTTCTGCTTCGTCACTGTCCAAGTTATTGCGGTCAAGAGTTTCTGTGATCCTTACAGCCATAGCCCCAAGCCGTTGAATGAACTTAGGGTCATCTAAACCGCCTGTGCCTTGATACTCTGTTCGTTTCGCCAAAAGATCCACAGCCATTCCCCATGTCTCCGACGAAGGTGGTTTGACGCCACACATCTTGGCTAGAGTCTCTCTTCCTTTAGGGTGTTCGACTGCTAACTCATCTGCCAAGAAACCCAATTGTTCTGCTTTGTCTGCTAACGCACAGGCTTTAGCCATCCGTCTTTGCATCTCATACGGATTCATAAAATCAATCTCACTTTTGCTCTTTTCTTTGACAAATGGTTAATGGCCCCTGAAACTGCATCAACTTGATCGTCGTGAGAGCCTTTAGGGAATTGCACACATTCATCAATTAAGTCTTTCGTCCATCTTCCCCTCAATAGTTTTACGTTACCCATTTCACAGGCTGTAGAGAACACACGGGCTCTTTCTTCTTTGCTCCCTGAAGACCGAACCCCCTTAAAGGGATAACCGACAAGAACATTACGTGCATAGTAATCAATAGTGTTCACGCCGCTTGCTCCTGGTTCCTGCTCCATCCAAATATCTGTTTTGGAATCGTCTTGTTGTGCTGTCATAAGAATGCGCCGTTCAACATCTGCTGGGGTCCCACGCAATCTCTGTATATCTAAAACGTAATACCTCCCATCGGATATGCCGACTAGCGCACCAACTGTCCAGTCAGGATCTTTCCCTTTAGCATCTGCTGTTGCGGCTAAATCCCAAAACCTGACTTTCTTCATTGCATCAACTTCTGGGACATCAGTAACCATGTCAAACCATTCAGTTTCAAACATGCCTCCTTTTTCTGTGACCTCCCAGTTGCCGTCCAGCAAACGTGCTCTCTCTACCGCATCCAACTCTTGCAAACTGTCTACATATGCTTCTCTATCTAATGAAGGGTTATCTGAAATTCTTGCGGGCATGAACTTTCGGTCAGCAGTGTTATTCAAAACAAACCGTTCGTAAACCCAATCGTTGCCTCTACCTCCAGGGTTCGTGGCAGCCCTAACTCTTAATGGGACATCTGCAACTGTCATGCCGCAATCAGGGCACGCTTTAAGTGCCGGATCAGGGTTAGGTTTACGCACACGAGAAAAGCCAACATATAAATAAACTCTGTCTGTCCCCCACTGTGTCAATTCGTCAGCCCCCACGAACTGATAAGCAAATGACTGGAAGTTGTACCTGTCCTCATCACGTTCACAATGACCTAACGTAAGCGTGGCCCCAGATGGGAACGTCCACCTCTTATTGGTTACGTTGTAAGAAGCGCCAGTTTCGTTTAGCCACTCTGTGGTTCTATCGATGAACCCATCTGGACCAGATAACTGAGGGAACGTCTGCCTGAGTAATAGAGCAGAGTACCCAGGGACACATGCGTATTGAAGAGCGGCAAGTAGAAGCGTGTCTGATTTTCCACCACCTGCGGCACCCCCAAATAATGCTTCTCTAGTCGTCGTCCACGTCAGAAAGGCTTGTTGCTTCGGATGAGGGTTGTGCGGCAGGTATATGTTGCACGGTTTCTTCCACGACATTAGCGTCGATAACTTGTCCCTCGTCTCGTTCGTCTTCTCCATCCCACGCCTCCAATACGTCTTGCGGTAAATCTCCTGATTCCACTAAAGCCTCTAATACTTTGCGTTGCTTGTCCCCATCGGCTTCTGTGAGAACGTGCATGTGAGCAGAAAGTTGCGCTACTGGCCCACCTCGTGCGCCTGTAACTTCCAAACGAGTTGCAGGGTCTGCCCATCTTTCTGGGAACGCTTTTGCCAGGAACCTTTCAGCCGCTCGCCAATCGCCATCTGCTGCTTCTGTATACCAACGGGCAACCAGTGCTGCTTCGGCTTTTGCTCGGGCTTCGTCAAGTTCATCAACGAACCAAAGTAACTCTTCTTGGGCTTCGGTAAGAGCAATCCCATTTTCTTTGTCTTCACGAGCCTGCTCCCCTTTCCTCTTCCAATCGTGGAATGTCCACTCAGAGACACCTGCTGCTCTACAAGCAGTGCGTTGGTAGTTCCCTGCTGAAATCAATTTCAATAAAGTTTCACGCTTCTCTTTAGGCAAGTGAAGCGGGCCTTTTGGTCTTAGTTGCGCTGGGTCTTTCACTTTACTGCCACCCATCCAGCAAAGTTCATCCAGCGCCAAAAAGAATCGATTGTGTGAAAGTCGGCCTTGACCAACAACTCTTCGTTCCATTTAGCAGTAATTGGCACCATGACACCTTCTAGACTTAAACGCTTGCGTTCTATTTGTTCTTCCGTGTAGCCCATTTCCCTCTTGTGGTCATAGTATATGTCAACCATGTCTTGATCTAACTGAGACTCCCCTAAGACTTTCTCAACAAACACAAGACGACCACCAGGTTTTAAGACTCTGCTTATTTCATCCATAACACGCAAGCGATGGATAATAGGCAAAAACTGGAGTGTTAGTACGCACATAACAACGTCAAAGGACTCATTAGGAAAAGGAAAATGTGTTCTTAGATCGTGGTTTAGAAAATAATAACGGTTATTATCACAATCTTCTTCTGCTTTTTTTAACATGGGTTTAGAAATATCCATACCCACTAAACGATGAATTGTGTGTCCCTCTGACTCTGCATAACGATCAAGCCGACGAAGCGCTAACCCATTTGAACAACCAACATCTAAAACATGATTGACATCTGATTCTTTGCCAGAAGCCAAAGCAGGAATTGCGATAGCACACGATGAGATACGCATCTTTTCATAGTCTGGAATACTGCGTTCCAGCATATTTTCAAACACTTCTGCTACCCCCTCGTCAAACTCCCAAGGCCCCTCTTGAACCACTTCGTCCCGCATAGGAAGAGTTTACGCTAATTTTGGTACCAACCGAAGACTCCCACCATAGTTCTTGACCCTTTAGGGAACGGAGACACCGTGTGGCACATGTAATGAAGATCCACTAAAACGAAATCGCCTTCTTCCCAATCCCACCAAAATTGGTTAGCGGGATCTTCCACATATTCATTTATAAAGCGTTTTAGTCGTATCGCTAAATGTTGCAGAGACTGATCCAATAAACCTATCCCAAAGTTTGGAGATACCCTTAACGTCATTCTGCCAGTCACGGGATGGGGTAAAGCCAGGGGTCTAATGTTCTCTTCTTCTGTCGCTTCTCTCAAACAAACTTCGAGAGGCTCCAATTCTAACCATTCACACTCCCCAGCCGTTTCAAGAAAGGCGGGCTCTGTGGCTGCGAAGTATTTGAGAAGCGGTGGGAGTGCATCATACATATCTGCACAATCGATAAACCCTCCACGGCCTTCAGATTTGAGACAGGTTTTATGTGGCATCGACCAGCCCCCCACTGTCTGCGGAGGATCAGGGTATCCTTTAATAGGCCAGTGTGGATTCTCTAGATGCCAAACCACTCTCCCGTCTACCTGTTCATGTTTTTCTCTATAGATAGATCCAGCGAGAAAATTGGCGGCCTGCCCCAAGGCTCTCATCACATCTAACAATTCTGTTTCAGACAAGCCCGCATCTTTGAAACAAAGAATTGGGTGTTCCGCAAAATATTTTGCAACCCGATCGGCATTCCGTATGATGCCTTTAGCGTCATACCCCTCTAACGTGAACCCCTTTGTCATACGTTAAAGCCTACGGCAATAAAGTCTTCCAAGGCAGCGAATCGTCACGGTTAGCGTCACGGCACTCAATGCCGTTCGCTTTGTACATCGACCGGGTGTACTTGTTTGACTCAATAGCAAAATACATCGAAGGGTCATCACCATATTTCGGAAAAATTACTTCCTTCAAATATTTGGCTTTCGCACGGTGCGCCCTCAATGCGCCCTTGCCACCTGGATCTTCCCAGGGGTTGAAGCACCAGTCGTCTGGCATCCAGCCAGTCTGGCTTTTGATTCTTTCAAGAGTCATGTCTTCATAAACGACTGAGCGTGCTGTTACTAAAACCACATGCTCATTCTTCAGAAGATCAACGATCCACGGGCGGTATTCTTCGACGTTCTGCACAAAGTTCGACATTGGTCGGTTCTTTTGCATCTCTTTGAAATTGCTAGACAGAGCGACATTGAGATCTTGAAGAATTATTCGACCGCTAGGGCCAAACACTACTTCGCCTTTATACCCTGAACCGCCTTCATTCAAGTTGAGTGCAGTTAGTTGTGCTTGTGCTTTCTTCTTTGTCTTGTGGCAGCCCATTAAACGACTGCCGTCTTTTTTAACAACGGCATACCCTGAGCACTTCGGGTGATTTTCTGTTATTCGGTAAGGCATATTCTTATCCTAGATCGCCATCTGTAGTCTGGCTGAGAAGGCATCAAGCGCCTCATCAACTCTATTAAGTGTGTCGTTTGGAAATGGGAGATCAAATTCGAACTCAATTGCTTCTCGTAATTCGATCGGATTGGTTGGTAAGGCATCTCTGGCTACTGCTTGAACTAATTGGTTTGGTTTGTATGTGTAAGCCTCGACATGAGAGAACCCTTGACCCCATAATTCTCTCCATTCATCGACAGTGAAGTACTTTTGGGCCTTCGGATGCTTCATTAAGTCAGCAACAATGACCCCTTCTTCATATCCAGCCGAAAAAGACGAATCAAACTGTGTTTCATGGTTAGAAATATTGTCTTTTGCTCCTGTGGCCGCTAAATAGCGATCTGACGAACGTGAGATAGCCCCCGCATAAACCACTGTCCCTGGGGTCGATAAAGCGCTTACAAGCGTTACTATGCGTCGCCTATCGGTAGAAAAAGGCACAGAATTGAGCACAGAGGCCAAAAAGATCGAATCGAACTCAGTTCCACTCGATACACGCTCCAAAAAGACATCCGTGATGTATCTTGCCGCCTCAATGTCGAATCCTGAGTCCTTCCCACCCGTATAAAAAGGTTCGAAGGCTACACAATCGACATTCATCACATCTCTCATCACGAGAGACTTGTCGAGAAGCCCAGCGCCAAAATCCAAAACAGTTTCTCCATACCATTTCTTCCATGCTCGGACATGTTTCTCGTTCTCAGGATTAAAAGTTGAGGCCGCTCTTTGTGTTTTGCCTGACTTGGACATCGCCGTGATCAGATCACAACACATTGTGGGCATCAGAAACTCTTGCCGGTTGGACGCTCGCCGAAATGAGTTGTAGCGAAGGACGTCCGCATACTTGTCTTCTAAATCGAAGTCCATCGACAGTTGGTTTAAGAAGATACTGACTGCCTCACCCTTCTCTTTCCCTACCCGAATCACCTGGACATCGGATATGCCAACTTCAGAAGCGTGCTGCAACCGGCCGATGCCGTTAACAACACGAGACTTCCCTGCGACAATGATTGGGATCGATGTTTTAGCCCAGTGATACAAACTCTCAGATTGTCGAATTGCATGAGAAAGAAAAGTTCGGATGTTCTTACCCATCATTTCCCGAGTGTCTTCAACAGTCATGTCCATGCAAGGGAAGAACGCCTCTGATGTCGGGAGAATGTCAGGTAAGTCATTGACCATCTCTTTAACAACAGACATGGGGAACCTTTCAGCGAGGCTTCCCCCAGAGTCATTCTTGTGCATGTCATTTGTAGCCCGATTGAAAACGATGTTCGCACCTCGCCGTCTTTCAAGATCCAAACCATAAAGAATCACCACGGGTGCTTTCTGCGCTCCGAGTTCCTTAGCGGCGTCTAACCGTTGGTGACCTGAAAGGATCTCTCCTTCTTCGGTCACATACATAGGCAAAACCCAACCAAGTTTCCTTAGCGATGTCTTTATAAGTTCGAAACGGTGAGGGTCTCGTATCCGAGGGTTATATGTAGCGCCTTTAAGCCAACTGATATCCACCAGTTGCACGTGCACAAACTTCGGTTTGCGGCTATTCATTTGAATTCCACAAGTTATCTAACCCC
>PAMO01000005.1 GCA_002707325.1 Gammaproteobacteria bacterium | reverse complement strand
GGTTACGGTTAGCACTCGGGTGTCTGATGCTGACCCATTGACTACCAGCGCGGCTCCGCCTGTCACTTGACTGGCGGTGACGGGGGTGAGGTATAGTAATCCAAATAAAATTAATACTACTTTGTACATATCTTCTCCGTTTTTTTTTGGAGCTTTCGAGTTTTCATCTAAAGGCTCGTAGTTGATGTTAATGGGACCTTGCTTCCATTGGAATAGTTTCCTTAGGGTTTAATGGCAGAATTAAAATGGACCATTAGACGGTTTGGTTTAGCTATAGTATATGGCTATGAGGACAAGACCTACGGCTAACGAACCGAGCGTCCACCATAATTGACGCATGGACTCGTCATCATCCGTGTCCTCTAAACTATCCGTTCTAACCTGGGGTTTGGGGTTTGAATCGTCCATGCTTTTTATTTCCATTATTAATATATAAAACTGTTACTTAGGTGAGGAAAGTAAATCGTTTCCTTATCTGATTTCTTTGCCATGGGTCTCTAAGTTGCCATACTCCCGCATCGATAATGAAATGCCACATAATTAGAGCGAGAGCAACTCCCGGCATGAAACCGCTCAGTTGACCCCACAAAGACGAGTCTCGTGTTAACCAAATCAGTATCCAACCTAAAACAGCAACTGATGCTAAAAGAAGCACATTGGTTTGTCCCTTTTTACTATCTCCCGACGCAAGATAGTACATGAAGACAAAGTATTGACAGGCATGTGCTATGGCGTAGCTCATGGTTGCCCTGAGGTAATCATCAAAAAAGAAGGTCGGGGCAAAGAACAAAGGTAATAGAAGAGAGAATAGGCAGCGAGAAATAGGTTGTTTTATTCTTACCAAGCTGACGAAGTTGGCAAGGGCTCCACAAATAGCAATGGTGTATATAAAGGCGCCTATTTGAATTATATTTTGTTCATACGGAGCGAAAGCTGTTTTGTCGAATTGGCTAATTACGCCATAAGCTCCTAGAAGGCCTCCCAGAGCCGCTCCGTTTAGTATTCTCCTCTCGTTAGCAGTGACGCTCTCTCCTCCCGCGCTACTGGAGACAAAGGAAAGTACCCCGATATTTTGTCGTCCATAGTGCCACAGCAACCATCCGTGGTAGCCGATAAATATGTAGGCTTCTCCAGATGCTCCCAGGAAGTGTGTAATGGAGCCACTTCCCACGATCAGAAGCAAGGGGAGTCCAAAGAAGTACATTGGCCTTCCCGCCATAAAATTTCGATATTCATTGTCAACGAAGAAAAACCCTGTGAGAGCGACATGCATTGTCGACATTATTAGGAGTAGACTGAACACGTTATCGACCGGTGCATTACTTCCTCGATTAAACAACAGGACAAAAAGTATGGGGACCGCTGTTGTGATAGCTAACGCGCTGATAAAAGCGCTTCTATCCTTCGCAGAAAATACGGAAGTGCTATCGTCGGTTAATGTTTGCTCCATATCGTTAGAGCGCAAAGGGTATTCGGCCATCAGAACTATTTAAAATTGGGATAACACTTATTAACTCATGGAAACTTGTGTAAATGCAAATTCAGAGAAGCCGACAGCAAAAAGAAGTTTGTAATTTAGACGTTACGGCCAATTATGGGTGCCGAAAACTCAATTACCTTGTTAATCAAAAGCAGAGGTTTATGCAAGAAATAGAAACTTTGGTAATGATATCCTAGTTTTGCCCTTGTAATGTGATTATCCTATTAGAGTAGAGTTGGAGTCATTGGGAGATGGAAATGGAATCAGACCGGCAAATAGACGTATATCTTGTAGTTAATGCTAAATATCACGACACTAATTTTGCACGATTGGAATTGCTAAAACTCCTGGCGGAAAATGAGGATATAAACGCTAGAGTTGCGGACAGTTTTAGTGATATTGATGGTATTTCTAGTTCTACGTTATTGATAACTTATACTTGTGATCTGCGCCCAACTCCTCAGGAACAAGTCGGATTACGAAAATTCTTGGAATCTGGGGGCCGATGGTTTGCTTTGCATGCTACCAACGCGTTATTAGAATTTGCCGAAGATGGTCGAGTCGATACCCCTAACCTTGCTCCGTTGTTCATGGAGCTTTTGGGTAGTCGTTTTATAGCGCATCCTTCTAATCAACGTATTGAAATTAAAGTGACGGATGTACAACATCCGCTCACAGCCAATATTAGTGATTTTGAAGTGGATGATGAGGAACCGTATTATTGTGAGCCAATAGGCGATCAATTGGTTTTGTTGGAAGCATCATATAATCTCCCATCGTCCGGTTATGTAAGGTCCGATTATGGAACGGATAGAGATAGTCATCCGCAAATGTATTTGCATCCGTGGGGAGAGGGAGAGGTGCTATATCTTTCTCTAGGGCATTGCAGTGGTAAGCATGACATGAAGCCCATTGCAGACATATCACCGGTCGTTAGAGGTTCATGGGATTCTCCTACCTACTACGAACTACTACGTCGTGGTATAGCTTGGGGGACTGGTTCTCTATAACAACCAGTGATTGTTTAAGGCCAATTTAAAAGGAGTCAGCCTTGCCAAATTTTGCGAATGTCGGTGTCATTGATACCCTGATGTCGGTTCCAGGAAAGATGGAGGGTTCCGGCTATTCATTCCTAGATGGAATGATGCAGGGTGCACATAAGAAAGATACAAAGGAGGGTCATCCGGCTTCATATCTGTTTAAGAAGGTCCCAAAATCTGAAAAGGGAGAAGAAGGAACACAGTTTGTTCTTGGGGAAATGGATAAGCATGGCGTAGAGATTGGAGTGATTGACGCAACTGATCCTGAGGGGGTGGGAGCTAGAGCCATAAGACAGTATCCCGACAGGTTCGTCGGTACAGTGCAACTCGATCCAAATAAGGGAATGGATGCCGTTGCAATATTAGATTCTAGGGCTGGATCCGGCGAAGTCGTCGCGGCTAGTGTCTTCCCCGCCTTTGTTAACCCGCAGGTTCCGATAAACGATAAAAAGATGTATCCCATTTACTCCAAGTGTTCGGAGTTAGGGGTTCCTATATTTTTAACAACAGGAGTTCCAGGTCCTCGGGTACCAATGATGGCCCAGCACGTTGAGCTTCTTGACGAGGTTTGTTGGTTCTTTCCGGATTTAAAAATAATAATGCGTCATGGCGGAGACCCATGGACAGAGCTAGCGGTTAAGTTACTCCTGAAATGGCCTAACTTGTTTTATTCAACTAGCGCTTTTGCTCCGAAGCATTACCCTAAAAATATCGTTGAATTTGCTAACAAGCGCGGTGCTGATAAGGTGATATATGCGGGCTATTTTCCGATAGGATTGACCTTGGATAGAATATTTTCGGAGCTTCCCACGGTCGGCTTTTCTGAAGAGGTTTGGCCAAAATTTCTCCGTGATAATGCCATGAGGGTACTCGGGCTTGATAAGATGGTTAGCTAGTAGTTTTCAAATAGTCAATTTCGTGAAGTCAGGAGAAGTTGGATGATCGATGATATTGATTTTGCCACGCGGCACTATGCCTTTGAGGGATGCTTTAACTTCCGCGATATCGGTGGCTATCGAGGGTTTGAGGGGCGAAAAGTTCTTTGGGGAAGATGCTTTCGAGCCGGTAGACAGGAACGTATGACATCCCTAGACCTAGATGTTGTGAGAAGTCTAAATATAACTACTCAAATAGATTTGCGTATGTCCGCGGAGATTGAAGCCGATGGAATAGGTCCTTTAGAGAGTCAAGGCGTGCAGTATGTCAATATCCCGGTTATTCCTGAGGGAGGAAGGGATCAATTAAGTCAGTTATCGGGTGATACAGGTATTTCCGGGAAACGTTATTTGGCATACCTCTCTTTTGGTTCGGAATCATGGTTGCGCATGTTTGAGGTTTTTTCCGATCCAGCGTCGCAACCTACCCTGATTCACTGCACAGCGGGGAAGGATCGAACCGGAGTATCTATCGCCTTTTTGCTATCAGTTCTCGGTGTGGATAGGTCTGTTATAGAAAGAGATTATTTGTTAACTAATGAGGATACAGAAAGGCAGGTAGAGTTTATTGAGCGGGCGACAGGGTTCCCTGAAGGGATGTCCTATGCCGCTATGCTTGATGCGGTTGGGGTTCCATCCACCGCAATGAAAGATTTCCTTGATGGGCTCGAGAGCCAGTGGGGTGGGCCAATTGAGTATTTGAGAAGTATAGGTATAAGCGACGACACCATGGCAAATGTTCGAGAGGCTTTCTTGGAGGAACGATGAATATTTTGTTAACTGGTGGTACTGGATATATTGCAAGTCATACCGCCGTGGTTCTCTCAAGCCTTGGATATAAAGTTTTCCTCTATGACAATTTATCTAATAGTAAACGTCAGGTTGTGACTCAAATTAAAAAAATAACGGGCTCAGCCGTTACATTTATTAAAGGCGATATACGGGATAGCGATCGAATAGTTAGACTACTAAAAAGGAAAAAAATAGAAGCGGTTATCCATTTTGCTGGGCTAAAAGCCGTTGGGCATTCGGTTGATCGACCGATTGATTATTTTGACAACAACGTAGCAGGCACAGTTAGCTTGGTGCGCGCGATGAATCTAGCTAATGTTAAAACCATGGTATTCAGTTCGAGCGCCACAGTGTATGGGAATCCTACTTACCTGCCTCTAGATGAAATTCATCCTAAGCTTGCGGTTAATCCATATGGGCGGACTAAATTACATATTGAGGAATTGTTGCAGGATGTGTCAGATGCCGATGCAGAATGGAACATTTCTTGTTTGCGCTATTTCAATCCTATAGGAGCCCATGAAAGTGGTTTTATAGGAGAAGAGCCAAGCGATAGACCAAATAATTTGATGCCCTACCTTGTCCAAGTCGCTTTGGGGGACCTGCCATATCTCCGAGTGTTCGGTGGCGATTACCCCACACCTGATGGGACTGGAATTCGTGATTATGTTCATGTTATGGATATTGCGGATGGGCATGTCGCTGCTTTGGATTTCCTCTCGAAGAACGGCGGTTGGCATGCTCTTAATTTAGGAACCGGCAGTGGATGTAGCGTTTTTGAGCTAGTGAGAATTTTTGAAGAAACAAATCAATGCCAAATTTCTGCCAAGGTAGTTGAGCGACGTCCAGGTGATGTGGCAGAGTCGTATGCTTGTGTTGAGAAGGCTTATACTAAACTAGGGTGGCGTGCGAAGAGGACAATTCCTGATATGTGTTATAGCGCATGGCATTTTCGAAAAAATAGAGTGGTGTAAATGAAAAAAGCATTGATTACTGGGGTGACCGGCCAGGATGGATCATACTTGGCAGAGCTCCTTCTGGAAAAAAATTATGAGGTACATGGCCTGAAACGAAGGACCTCGCTGTTTAATACGGATCGAGTGGATCATCTTTATCAGGATCCGCATGAGGAGAATCCTCAGTTTATTTTGCATCATGGGGACATGACCGATAGCTCAAGTCTACTTAGGATTATTAAGGAGGTTGCACCGACAGAGATATACAATCTCGCCGCTCAATCTCATGTAGGAGTTAGTTTTGAGGAACCCGAATATACGGCAAATTCGGATGCGTTGGGGGCTTTAAGGGTTCTTGAAGCAATACGCATTTTGGGGATGGAGAGCTCTACCCGGTTTTATCAAGCGTCTACTTCGGAGCTTTTTGGAAAGGTGCAGGAAGTGCCTCAAAATGAGAAAACCCCTTTTTATCCGAGAAGCCCATATGCTGTGGCGAAACTATATGCATACTGGATAGTCATCAATTATAGAGAGGCTTACAATCTTTATGCTTGTAACGGAATTCTCTTTAATCATGAGTCTCCTGTCCGTGGGGAAACTTTTGTTACGCGAAAAATAACTAGAGCGCTTTCTAGAATTAAATTGGGTCTGCAGGACTGTCTTTATTTAGGAAATCTTGATGCAAAAAGAGATTGGGGGCACGCCCGAGATTATGTTGAGATGCAGTGGTTGATGCTCCAACAAGAGGAGCCTAAGGATTTTGTTATAGCTACAGGGCGTCAGCATAGCGTCCGGCAGTTTGTTGATATTGCTGCTCAAAACTTAGAGATGGAAATAAAATGGCGGGGAGAGGGGCTCGATGAGATTGGGCTATATGAAGGGAATGCTGCGGTGAAGGTTGACCCTCGCTACTTTAGGCCTACCGAGGTGGAGTCGCTTCTTGGTGATGCCTCGAGGGCACGGGAAGAGCTGGGTTGGGTGCCTAAGACAAGTTTCGAGGAGCTTGTGTCTGAGATGATCCGATCGGATTTTGAAATCGCGCAGAGAGATGAATTGATAAAGCAGCATGGGTACAAACCTATGGATTATCACGAATGAGTGGCGGGCCAAAGATTTATGTCGCTGGGCATTCTGGAATGGTTGGTTCGGCGATTGTGAGAGCCTTACAAGCACGGAGTCAGAAAAATATTGTTACCCGCAGTCGAAAGGAGCTAGACCTTACGAACCAGCAGTCTGTGCATCAGTTTTTTGATGACGAGAAGCCGGATCAGGTATATATGGCAGCGGCAAAGGTAGGGGGTATTCACGCTAATGATACCTTCCCAGCTGATTTTATTTATGAGAATTTAATAATTGAAGCGAATGTTATTGCGGCGGCTTTCCAAAATAAGGTTAAAAAATTACTCTTCCTTGGTTCAAGTTGTATCTATCCAAGGGAATCAACGCAACCAATCCCTGAAGATGCGTTACTGTCCGGTGCTTTAGAGCCTACTAATGAACCCTATGCAATCGCTAAAATTGCCGGAATAAAATTGTGTGAGAGTTTCAATCGTCAGTATGGGGAAAGTCATGGTATTGACTACCGTAGTGTGATGCCAACCAATCTTTATGGTCCTGGAGATACTTATGGGTCGAAGAACAGCCATGTCATTCCGGCATTAATAAGCCGTTTTCATGAAGCTAAGATTAAAAGAGAGTCTATTGTAGACGTATGGGGAACTGGCGAGCCAAGGAGAGAATTTCTTCACGTTGACGATATGGCTGACGCATCAGTCTTCGTTATGAACCTGGCGAGGGAAGAATATATTGAAAGCACTAGTGCTATGTGTGCTCATATTAATGTGGGTAGCGGTGTTGATGTCTCTATAAAAGAATTAGCAGCACTTATAGCGCATATAGTTGGTTACTCGGGAAACATAAATTTCGATACTGCCATGCCAGACGGAATGCCAAGGAAGCTTATGGACAGTGGTTTGTTAGGTGGCTTTGGATGGAGTTCTTCTATCCCGCTCGAGGCTGGATTGAAAAATGCATACGAGGACTTCTGCTCTTATGTGCAAGGCTAGAACGAAATGACGGCGCATCCTTTTAGATTATTGGGTCAATCGGGATTCCGCCTTGTGATAAACGGGATTGTTGTTTATATGGACCCTTATCTCTCGAACTCGGTGCAAGAGTTGGATTCTCCAGATTTAGAGCGATTAATTCCGGTGCCAATCCAACCTGATGAAGTCAGTGATGCTGATTTCGTTCTTATTTCGCATGTCCATATTGATCATTGTGATCCGCAGACCATTCCTAGTCTTGCTGAGTCATCTCCCCATTGCCAATTTATCGGACCAAAGCCAGTAGTGGAAAAATTGATGACCTGGGGTATCGAAGGGGATAGATGTTCTATAGCAGAAGAGGACTGGATGGATCTCGGTAGAGATTTAAAAATAGTAGCAGTCCCAGCTGCTCATCCCGAGATAACGAGGGATTCCAATGGGAATCTTTCGGCTGTAGGTTTTGTGCTCGAGATCAGTGGAAAGCGTTGCTATATGGCTGGAGATACGAGTATAGAAGATGAGCTGCTTGACAGATTGCATGGCTTAAAACCAATATCATTTGCACTACTGCCCGTTAATGAGCACAACTACTATCGAGGAAGGAGAAATATAGTAGGTAATATGTCAGTTAGAGATGCTTTCGGACTGGCAGAGGAGATCGGTATATCGCTGGTGGTTCCTGTGCACTGGGATATGTTTGCAGCGAATTCAGTCAGTCCGGATGAGATAATGGCTATATACAGACAAATAAAGCCCAGGTTTGATCTCGAAATGAACCCAGCTGCTATAACGCTATAAAGAAGCTCGCTGAGCAGTTTTGATTGTAGGTATGAATATGATGGCTAAAAGAGGGGCGGTTCTCTACGATTTTTTGCGTGGTGCTGGTGGAGCGGAGCGAGTTGCTTTGGATCTAACAACCTATTTTTCATCAGACCTGATAGTAGGTTTTGAAGACCAAGCCATCATTAAGCTGCTAGGGCATGATCCTGACCTGAGTATCGAGAGCCTGAATTTGAATGCCCAAAATATAGTCTTTAGATCCTATAAATTGATTAGGGGTTTTCAGAATCTACGTCGTAATTCGAAAACTTATCCTTGGATCGTGTATTCAGGCAACTTCGCTCCTTTAGCGGTCCATAACCACGCGGAATCAAAAAATATTCTATATTGCCATTCTCCACCAAGGTTTATATATGATCTCAAAGACTACTATGAGGAGAAATATTCTATCCTGGGTCGCCCGTTGTTGCGTGTATTGATTTCCATGTTGAAACCTAGATATGAAAGAGCCTGCCATACCATGGACATTATTATTGCCAATTCTAGTAATACTCAGAAACGAATAAGGAAGTTCCTTGATAAAGATTCTGTGGTGGTTTATCCACCTTGCAGTATCGAGGATAAAGAATGGATCGGTCAGGATGGATATTATTTAAGTACAGCTCGTCTCGAGCCATACAAACGTGTAGACCTAATAATTAAAGCATTTAGAAAATTGCCGGAAAAAAAGCTGGTAATAACTTCGGGTGGTAGCGATGAGAGGAGACTTAAAGAATTAGCCGCTGGATCCGACAACATCTCTTTCACTGGTTGGGTTGATGAAGGTAAATTGAGAGAGTTGCTCGGCCGAGCCATAGCCACCCTTTACTTGCCCAAGGATGAGGATTTTGGGATGTCTCCAGTTGAATCAATGGCCTCCGGAAAACCAGTTATAGGGGTTAGGGAAGGAGGTCTAATGGAGACAATCAAGGATATGGAGACAGGTATACTAGTAAAATCAGATCCCGCTGTAGAAGATATTATGCTTGCGATTGAGTGGCTAACTTTTAAGCGTGCGTTAGGTATGAGGGAATTGTGTGAGATTCGAGCCAAGACTTTTGGTAGAGATGCTTTTTTTCAGAATATGAGGATGCATGTTGAAAGCTAATTCTGCCATTCGTGTTCTGCATGTATATAGAACCTATTATCCTGATTCACAAGGAGGGTTAGAGGAGGTTATAAGACAGATTTGTCTGAATACGCAGGATGCTGGGGTGGAAAGTCGCGTTTTTGCACTCAGTCCTTCTCCAGATCCTATTTCTATTCTCCGTCCAGAAGGACTCGTTTATAGAAGTCAGCGTAGTTTTTCTCTGGCTTCTTGTGATATTGGATTATTTTCGTTGCCTTTGTTTACGGAGCTGGTTTCTTGGTGTGATGTTATTCACTACCATTTTCCTTGGCCTTTTGGTGATCTTCTTCATCTTTTAGTTAAGGTCGATAAGCCTGCGATTCTTACCTATCACTCTGACATAGTGCGTCAGCAATTCCTCTCTAAACTGTATCGTCCGTTAATGAGGAAGTTTTTGAAGAAGATTAATACGATTATTTGTACGTCTCCTAATTACGCAAGGTCTAGCTATGTTTTAGCGGAGATGTCTCACAAAGTACAAGTAATTCCTATTGGTATTGATGACCGCTTGAATGAGCTTTCAGATATTGATAAAGACTTGGGGTTGATAGAGATACCTACAGGAAATTTTTTTCTATTTCTTGGGGTTCTTAGATATTACAAAGGATTGCATACGCTTCTTGAGGCTATGAAAGGACAGTCTTTACACTGTGTCGTGGCAGGATCCGGTCCCTTAGAGAAGAAAATCAGGCGATATGCAGATGAAAATAATATGGAGAATGTTCAATTTTTGGGGAGCGTTGATGAAAGAGTTAAGCTTAGTTTATTGCGGGCTTGTTCCGGTTTAGTTCTTCCATCGCATCTTCGTTCTGAGGCTTTTGGTGTGGTCTTGGTTGAAGCCGCTATGATGGGAAAGCCTCTGATTTCCGCCGAGATTGGCACTGGCACTAGTTATGTAAATTTAGATGGGGTTACTGGGATCGTTGTGCCACCTAATAGCCCGGAACACTTGCGAAAGGCATTACTGCGTTTGGCTCGAAACCCTGGCCTGGCAGAGAAAATGGGGGAGGCAGCTCGCTCGAGGTATGAGGCGCACTTCTCTGGACCAGGCATGGGTTCACAGTATGCAAAGGTATATCAACGTGTTATTTCCCCTCTTTATTAGTAATAGAGAATTATTTCACGTTGGTTTGTCCACCATCGACTGGAATCATCTGGCCGGTGATGAACCAAGAAGCATCTGATGCAAAAAAGACCATAACTGGACCCAAATGTTGATCTGGGTCACCATACTCCCCGCCCATCGCTATTCCAGCCATTTGAACCTGATAGCGACTTGCTTTCTCTTCGTCAAACCCCCGATCTATAGCTTCCTGGTACATTGGGGTAACCATTGCTGGAAGGATTGCGTTTACTCTAATATTGTCCGCTCCCCAGGTACCAGCTGCTGTTCTAGTCCATGAGTGTACAGCACCTTTGGAGGCTGAATAAGCTGCAGCTGATGGCTCTGGTCTTTGTCCAGAGATCGATCCAAAGTTCAAAATTGATCCGCCGCCAGACTGTTTCATGTGTTTGTGGGCAGCTTGGTTGGTAAGCATTGTTCCCCTGACATTAACGGCAAACATTAGATCCCAGTCTTCTACAGTAACTTCTCCTGCGTCAGAAGATCTTTGAATTGCTGCCGGATGAGCCATGGCATCGAGTCCGCCAAGTATTTCACAGGCCTCATCAAAAGCTGAGAACACGCTTGAGGGATCCGCAATATCGATATGAAGGTAAGATGCTTTTCCAGGGCCAGACGCCTGTTCGGCCACTTCTCGCCCCAGGTCATCTTGAATATCCATTCCTATGACGTGTGCGCCTTCTTTAACGTACGAGCGCAAAGTTGCTGCGCCCATTCCTCGTGCAGATCCTGTGACAATGATCCTTTTTCCCTTTAATTGCATCATAAGCTCCAAATGTACTAGGTGCTTATTGTACTCATAGTTGGCTAAGGCTTTTCAAAACTTTATTGTATACATCAGTTTATTTATTTTTGGAGGGAGAGTATGTGGTCACGTATAAACAAGTTTTTTGGCCGACAAGATTTGGGAGAATTGAATTATCGGATTTCAAGGCTTGAGGCAAAGGAGGCAGTGTTAAGTGCATTTAATCGATACCTCTATAGCCTGGACACGGGTTTTAAGGAGGATATTCTTGATTGTTATACCTCTGATGCGGTTTTAGATGTCCCCAATTTTCCAGATGCTGGAGGAGCTGATTTGCATTTTGAAGGGCGGGATCAGATTGCCCCCTTATACGAGCCATACGGTAATAGAGAACCTGGAATTGGAGGGGGGCACCATTCAGCCAATATTGCCATTAATATTAACCTAAGTGCAAAGAAGGCTGAGGTAACCTCATATTTTATGACGGGAACTAATAATGGTGTTCAGGGTGGCCGATATGAGGGTGTGATGAGGCAAGAAAACGATGGTATTTGGCGCTGGGAAACACTTTCTATTACGAGCGCATGGGGGTGGCGTGTTGCCGAGTTCGAAACTATATCTGACGCTG
>PAMO01000004.1 GCA_002707325.1 Gammaproteobacteria bacterium | reverse complement strand
ACCACCAACTACCCCAGGTCGGCTTTCCCCATACAGATCCCGTAAAAAGAGCTAGTGCGGTCATGCTGGCTCCAAACGGTAGTATGGAAACAAGTAGCATATCGGCTAATTTAAGACGCCAAACTAATAATACAAAACCTGAGGAAGCAGCTATCAAATATGCTGATTGAGCTATAAGTGCCGCTGGCACATGAATATATATTATCCGAAAACTATCCCCTTGCTGATAGTCGGCAGGAGCAAAAACCAAACCCCAAACCAATCCCGAAAACAAAAATATCAGCGAAAGAACACCGAAAATTAATGGCCACCTATCGCTAATATCATAAAACCATCGTGGTGAACTCAGACGGTGCCATAAACGCTTTAGTGCTTCCATATTATTAGAATTATCCTCTTTCCGGGACCATACAATAAATTACTCATCTACGGACAATTTTAAAGCGGCATAAACGGCATGTGGAGCTATTGTTATTGATAAAATTGATATCGCCATTAGCCAGTAGATCTGAAAATTCATTGACATACCTTCAACATGGGCCACCATCGCTCCCACCCCAAAAATCAGCACTGGAACATATAAAGGAAGCGCAAGTAACCCTAGTAAAACTCCAGTTCTGCGAGCTCCTACGGTTAAAGCAGCGCATATAGAACCAAAGAAACTTAGCGCTGGTGATCCTAGCAAAAGCGTTAACATTAAGACAGGCCACTCGTTAGCTGGCATGAAAACTAAAAGTGCTGCAACTGGTGCCAGTAGCGTCAATGTAAATCCACTTAATAACCATTGCACGAGGATCTTAGCTAAAATTGGGACAAATGGTGTCTCTGAAAGCAAAATGAGCTGCTCGAGAGATCCATCCGCATGATCTTGACGATACATCGAATCTAACGAAAGCATATTGGCTAGCAGAATAAGAACCCACACTATCGCCGGACCTAAATTCTGCAGGTTCTTGGGATCACCCGCCGCCGCGATTCCAAAAAGCATTACTCCTAGGAAGAAAAAAATAAGCGGGTTTGCGACGTCTGAACTCGATCGCGAAGAAATTATTAATTCCCTTTTTAGTTGCCCTAAAAATGTCACGCTAACCTCTTTCCATCATTCCTATTCACAGCACACAGTTCCTATAAAACCAAAGTGTCATCAGCGGCGATATCAAGAGACAGATGCGTGGCACAAACTACAGATCCGTCATTAGAAATATGCTTTTCCATGAGTTCATTAAGAATATTTCTCCCATCTAAGTCTAACGATGTTTGGGGTTCATCCAACAACCAAAGGGGTCTATATCCTAAAAGTAAGCGAGTTAAGCTAACTCTTCGCAGCTGCCCCGATGAAAGATTCTCACAAGGAACCATAGAATATCCACCCATTCCTACTTGACTAAGAAGAGAATCTACATCGGGCTGAACTCCTATTGCGCGCGAATACCATTTAATATTCTCCTCAACGGTTAACAACGCGGAAAATCCTAACTTATGCCCAAAATAAAATGCCTCTTCAGCTATGATTTTTCCTTTAAACTCCGTATAAAGCCCAGCGAGACATCGCAATAGAGTTGACTTCCCACTGCCGTTCGGCCCGTGAATTTCCATCAGTTGACCCTGCTGCAATGAAAAATTTTTATCCGAAAATAGAATTCGGCCGTCTCTTCGACAAGATAAATTGTAGGCTTCCAGCATAATCTGACACAGATACTCAATAAAGTTAGGCTTCAGTATACGCTTTTGCATAATCAGGATGGAGAGGACTCCCTAAAAATCGTATATAGGTTACAATTGGAATTGTTGATCATGAGCATTCGCTCAAAAAAAAATGGTATTAGAAAGTAAATTCGCTTCTTTGAGCATTTGGAGGATAGTAATGTCACAAAAAAGCCTGCGGCTGATTATTTTTGCTCTTGTTTCAGTAGGTACGATGGGATCGCCTAACTTCGTGCTCAGCGCGACAGACCAGGAACTGATAGAAGAAATCACCGTAAGCGCTACGCGAGCGGAAAAATCTATTCACGAAATTCCCATGGCAGTCACTGTTATCGAATCCAAGAATATACACAAGGGACGACAAAAAATTGGACTGGATGAATCATTAAATAGATCACCCGGAATATTTAGCCAGAATAGATATAACTTCGCGCAGGACTTAAGGATTGCGATTAGGGGGTTTGGTGCAAGAGCCAATTTTGGTATCCGAGGGATCAAAATTTTCAGTGATGGCATCCCAGCAACGCTAGCTGACGGACAAAGTGGCGTTGACGATATAGACCTAAATATATTGGAGCGAATAGAGGTCTTACGAGGACCCTCTTCATCTTTATATGGCTCGTCCTCAGGAGGAGTAATCAACCTCATCACCCAAGATGGGCCTTCTACTCCTTTTGCAGAGACAGGCTTCACCCTAGGCGCCTACGATCAAGAGAGATATTTCTTTAAAGCTGGGGGCCAAACGAATCAAATCAATTACTACGCAAGCGCATCAAAACTAAAATACGGTGGTTATCGTGAAAATTCCGAAACTGAGAGCACACAACTAAATAGTAAGATTCGATATAATTTTGATTCGGACTCACACCTATCCTTAATTCTCAACCTAGTAGATTCTCCACTAGCTAATGATGCTGGTGGAATCACTCTGAATGATGTCGCGCAAGACAGACGACAAGCACAGGTTCGAAACGTGAGCTCAAATGCTGGAGAAAAAATAGACCAACAGAGAATAGGCTTGGTATACCAACGGACCTTAAATGACGAATCGGAAATAACTGTTAGGAATTATTACCTTTGGAGAGACTTTTCTGCTTTTCTACCTATAGGCACGCATATTCCCTTTGTCTCTGACGATGGTGTAGTAGAGTTTAATCGGTTCTTTTGGGGAGGTGGAATACAATGGAATAAAAACTCATATCTTTTCGAGTTACCTTATCGATTAGTCACTGGAATAGATATTGATATCCAAAAAGATGACCGAAGGAGATACCTAAACGAAGCTGGGCAGAAAGGTGCTTTAAGTTTTGATCAATTAGAACAGGCGGAATCTTATGGAGTATTCTTTCAGAACGAATTGGATTTAACCGATTCGATAACTGTCGCCGCAGGCCTCCGTTATGACCATGTTAAGTTGGCCGTTGATGATAAATACCTCGACAATGCTAATCAATCTGCCGAGCTGCAGTTTAACAAATTCAGTCCTAGTGTAAGCCTGATATGGGTTGTCCAACCTAAGCACTCCTTATATCTTAATTTCGCTACTTCATTCGAGACCCCGACGTTTACCGAATTGGCAAACCCAGCCCGAAACATGACAACATCGCTTGGCGGATTCAATAATGTAGCGGCACAGCAGGCAAGAAGTATAGAGGTAGGCCTTAAGAGCAACTTCTTCGATAACAAGCTATACCTAGATATCGCTGCGTTCTCCATGAAAGTTGATGATGAAATCACTAGCGTGAGCAACATAGGAAATAGATCTTTTTTCGAAAATGCAGACACAAAAAGGCAAGGCATAGAAATCTACTCCCAGCTCTCTATTAACGAAAATATCACGGGTACGCTGGCGTACACTTATTCTAATTTCAAATTTGATTATTTCGGTGAAACTACAGCCTACGTAGGAAACCAATTACCTGGAATCCCAAATAATTATTTTTTTGCAGAATTGGAATTGAGCACAGAATCAGGACTGTATTTCGCGGCTGACATTGTTTATTCAGGAAAGCTACAAGCGAATAATGCGAATAGTATTTCCTCGTCTGCTTCAACTATAGTTAACCTACGAACAAGCTATAACTATTCTATCGGTAGTTGGCAAATTGAGCCAACCTTTGGGATAAATAATATCTTCAATAAAGATTACTTCAGCAACGTTAGATTAAATGGTTTCGGAGGGAGACTTTTCGAGCCAGGCCCAAGGAGAAACATCTATGGTGGATTAACCCTCCATCTCAACTTCTAAGGGTTCCTCATTAGCAGGAGAAAGCGTCCCACTCACCCTAATATTAAACGATACCTGTCCAACTTCACCTGGCGCCAGGGAGAGGTTATAGATCCAACGAATAAATCTATATTGGGAAGGAGAGACCTCTTGCTCAAGACCATCGTGAGAAAAAAAAAGCTCCTCGGCTGGAGCGAAGAATTGCCCGTCAAGCGAATAATCAATTAGGGTATCTAGACCGATAGCAGTCCCAAACACATATTTAGTATCTTCGGGAATGGGACTAATAATCGCAATTACACCAGGTTCAATAGCTTGCTTACCATTATTCACAAATTCGATGGTGTATCTCAATTGATCTCCAGCGTAAACTATTTCCACCGGGATATATTGGACCTCAGTAATACCATCCTCTTTAGTCACAAACCCGACCTTCTGAACCGATGTTTCCAAAGCTACATCGGCCATGACGTTAAATGACGTCAGCACCAAGAAAAAGCTGAGCGCTTGAACAATCTTTTGTCCGCATTTTTTCCTTAGATCCACATCGGATCTCGAATAGTCGCTAATCTTCCAATAATCAGAAAGATATTTTTTGCCAACATAAAGAAACGTTAACAATACAATCTCCTTTCACTAATGATGCTCCTACCAAACTTTCCTTCAATCTCGACTTAATATTAGCTCGACTGACTGAGTTCCCTCATCATACCAAAGCTTTACTTCCCCACGACTTATTTGATCCATAACTTGCAGACATTTTTCGGGAAACGTATGCGCTTGAACCCCATAATCCGTACCTTCCCTAAGAACGTACGCCTGAATGATACCTTCAAGGGCTTCTTTCGAAATATCTTTGGGAAGGATCTGAAGCATTTTAAACCTCTACGTAAAGGGTTACGAACTTGATTTAATGGGCTCGCCACCAAGATCCGTAATATCTACGAAGTCTAGTTTAGATATATCCAACCTACTAAAATCAAACATGGCTGCGTCACCGAGGTGTGACGGGACTACCTTCCTAATACTTCGAGCTATACTTTCGACCCTCCCAGGCTGCAGTTTATCCCAATCTTTCAACATACTTTTGATAGCTTGTCTTTGCAGATTTTCTTGCGACCCACACAGATTACAGGGGATGATTGGAAACTCTTTAATTTCTGACCACCTCGAGATATCAGCTTCTCTACAATAATAGAGAGGCCTTATGACTATATTTCTCCCATCATCGCTCTTAAGCTTCGGTGGCATAGCTTTTAATCTACCGCCGAAAAACATGTTTAAAAATAAAGTTTCTACAACGTCATCGCTGTGATGGCCTAAAGCAATTTTGGTGGCCCCGATTTTATCAGCAAAACCATATAAAATACCCCGACGAAGCCTGGAACAAATTGGGCAAGTTGTCTTCCCTACTGGAGTGAGATCTTTCACGATGCTATATGTATCCTCTTCAATCACATGGTACGAAACCCCTAAATTCGATAAATACGTAGGCAAAACATCTTCGGGGAACCCCGGTTGCTTTTGATCTAAATTAACAGCTACCAATTCGAAATCCACTGGGGCGTTTCTTCTCAAACTCAAAAGAATATCGAGCATGGCATAGGAATCTTTCCCACCCGATACACAAACCATTACCCGATCACCCTCTTGTATCATAGAATAATCAGCTATGGCTCTACCAACTTGCCGACGTAACCGTTTGCCCAATTTATTAGAGTCATATCGAAATTTTCGTTTGTCCGAAAAGCCACTATTTAAAGTATCTTTTTGCACTAGATTTTCTCCAGCTACCGCCCGTTATCCAAAACTAGTTCGTGTCCCTGAGAACCCCCAAAGGAGAGGAAGATACCACACTGCGGGTCGCTAGGAGACCCATAGTCAAGATTAGTAGGCACCCCAATATCGGGCCAAACCACCAGACCCATCCATGCAAGCTTGCATCCAGATTAAAAATATTCACTTGTAACATCGCTACCGTTAACTCCGCTCCTATCGCGGCCACAATACCAGCGAAGAGCCCAAGTACGCCAAATTCAATTGCCAACGCGAGGCGAATTAATCGAGTCCTTCCACCAACGGCTCGAATCAGAGAGTGCTCTCGAATCCTACTATCTTTACTAGCTTGTATACTCGCCAACAGCGCCATTATTCCAGCCATAATTATCATCAAAAGTACTACTTCTATCGCTAGCGAAACCCGATCAATGATTATTTGAAGTTGTCTGATGATGCTATCCACTTCTATCACCGTAATAGTTCTATATTGCCCTAGCAGATCGTTTAAAAATTTCTTTTTCTCCGGCGACAAATAAAAACTCGTAAGGAATGTAGTAGGAAGCTGTTTTAAAGCACTTGGTGAAAAAATGATAAAGAAGTTGGGCCTCATGCTTTGCCAATCCAATCTTCGAACGTTCGCAACCTCGGAAAAGATAGACATACCCCCAACATCAAATTCCAACAGATCACCTACTTGCAACCCCTCGTTTTTTGCATATTGTTCCTCCAAAGAAACAAGTAATTTTTCCTCCCCCTTTGCCCACCAATCTCCCGAAACAATTATGTTCCCCTCTGGCAAAATTTCGGCATGTGTCAAATTTCTCTCTGAACTTAGGCGCGGTCCACCTTCCGGTGTGGGGCCTCTCTCGGACTCCCATTGCTCGACGCTAACACCGTTAACCCCTACCACTCTCCCTCTAATCATAGGGTAGAAGGATCCCACTTCATCGGTCTCCTCCGCCAACATTTCCGTTACCCCGGAAATCTGTCCCGGTGAAATATTAAGAGCATAGTGATTATGGGCATCACTAGGCATCTCCCTTTGCCATTGCTCTAATAATTCAGTTCTGAGTAGATAAAGTACAAGCAACAACATTATTGCCAAACCAAACACTATTATCTGAAAACTACTTTCGCTCGCACGACGCTGAAGGCCAGCAAGAGCCAGGCGCCAGCTACTGCCAGCTTGCATCCCGGCAACTCTGCCAACTTTTAACAAGGTTTTCGCTAATAAAGAAAAGAATCCGATCGTGATTGATCCTCCCAGCAACGTCCATCCGGCAAGAGCCAGATTATCGGTATACCAAACCAGAAGAAATAACATGCAACCCAAACCCCAAACATAACCAACGTAACGGGGCCTTTGAGCAAGAGGAAAGTCTCGTTGAATAACCCGCGTCGGAGATATTTTCCGTAAATCTAAGATAGGGGGTAAAACAAAACTTAATGCACATACAAGACCCGTAACAATACCTAAAAACAAAGGGGCCATAGTCGGTAAAGGCAAAGTTACAACTACAACCGATTTCAAAAAATTTGTAATAATGAGGTGAAGCCCCCCACCCAACAGCAGCCCTACCCCAATCGAGAATGTTGCCACTATTATCATTAACAAAGAATACATATAAATTATTTGATTAGGTCCAGCACCCAAGGTTTTCATAATCGCCACATGGTCATAATGACGACGAACATATCGGCTTGCACTTAGCGCTACCGATAAACTTGCTAAAACCACTGCGAGCAGACTGCCTATCAATAAAAAGCTTTCAGCTCTTTCCAAAGCTGCCCCTATTGTAGGACTACTTTCTCGCACACTTTCCCATCGATAAGACGAATCTAGATTTAAAATGATTCGCAACTTTTCCAAGTCGTCTTGTTCGCCAGCCAGCAATAATCTATACGTGATTCTACTTCCTGGCTGCACCACCTCGGTCTTTGGTAAATCTGATATATTCATTAACAATCTAGGGCCTAGGTCATACATGCTGCCGCCTCGATCAGGCTCGGAAACCACAACACGGCCGACCCGAAAAACGGCTGCCCCAATTTCAACTTGATCACCAATAGAAAGACCTAGGATAGGAAAGAGCCTGCCATCCAACCAAACCTCACCAGCCGCGGGTAAATCATTGGCCGGCCGTCCCTCCGCAAATGGAGCGTTAGCAATCCGCAAAGCGCCCCTCAGTGGATATCCGGAACTTACCGCTTTGACAGATACTAACTGACTCGATCCCGGAGTATGTACCATCGAAACAAAGGAGGTTGTTTCTGCTACTGCAAGACTAAGGCGCTGTGCTTCTGTCTGATATACCTCTGGTATCGGTGATGATGATGTAATTCTGCGGTCAGCTGCGAGAAAATCGGCCGACTCCTCTATTAAGGCTTGGCCTAATCGATCCACTAATAACCCTACTGAGGTAACCGTAGCAACAGCAATGACTAAAGCAGCGACTAAAAGAAGGAGTTCCCCACCTTTCCAATCACGACCAATCATCCGCAAGACCGTTCTTAAGTTCATCAAACGATCCGACCAGCAATAAGCTCTATAATACGATCGCACCGAAGTGCTAAACGATCGTCGTGAGTTACTAATACCAAGGTTGTCGCGAATTCCTCGTTCAAATCAAACAGTCGGTCAATAACTTTTTGACCGGTCACCGTATCAAGATTACCGGTTGGTTCATCTGCAAACAAAATAGTTGGCTTTGATGCAAAAGCTCTTGCCAAAGCCACTCGCTGTTGCTCACCTCCAGATAACTGTTTTGGATAGTGATTGTGACGATTCTCTAGCCCAACTCTTGCTAGCAAAAATTTAGCTTCTTCCGCTGGATTAGATTCTCCTTTAAGCTCACCAGGTAGCATTACGTTTTCTAAAGCCGTTAGACTAGATAGAAGCTGAAAGCTCTGGAAGACAAACCCCACATGCTTTCCCCTAAGATCCGCTCGAGATTCTTCGTCCATGTTCGTAATTTCTTCGCCAGCTAAAAACACTTTCCCTCTGGACGGCGAGTCTAGGCTAGCTAACAGTCCTAAAAGAGTTGTTTTACCGGAACCAGAAGCCCCTACTACTGCAACTGACTCTCCAGCATTGATTTCAAGATCTATGCCATCCAAGATTACAATGTCACCATCATTACTAGGAACTACTTTGGTAAGTTTTTCTGCACTCAATACGACTCGATTCATAAAATCCTTATTATTTTGGCTTTCTATTTTACTACCAGTCTCAAACAGCTCCGGATCGGAACCTTCAAAGATTTTAGTTTTTGGCGATAGTATTAGCGCTGCATATGGTATCCAACGAGACGATGGCTGGGTAGAACTTCTACGAAAAAAATTAACCGAACAAAAATTATCTTGGCAAGTAGTCAACGCTAGCGTGAGCGGTGAAACAACCTCGGGCGGCATCGTTCGACTGCCAACTATTTTGCAGGAACATAACCCGAAAATCATCATAATCGAATTAGGTGGAAATGATGCACTTCGGGGTTATCCCATCGATATCATCAGAGATAACGTTACCAACCTTGTATATCTTGGAAAGAAATTTGGTTGCACCGTAATAATCGCTGGAATGCGAATCCCCCCTAACTATGGAATCAAATACACACAGGCCTTCGAGAATATTTTTGCCGAGGTTGCCAGAAACACGAATACGGCTTTACTGCCTTTTCTATTAGCGGACATCTCAATCGGAAATGGTTTCGTACAGAATGATGGGATACACCCGACCAAAAAAGCCCAGCCCATACTCCTCAAAAATATATGGCCCTATGTATTGAATGCCATAGAGGAAGCTACCTGACATCATCGTTAGATTGCGAATCTCCTATATACTGCTCCCCTTTGCTAGCGGCTAAACTCAACTGATGCTCGCGTTCTGTAAAGGAATCTATCTGACGCTGAGTTAGACGATCAATACAATACGTACAAGAAATTCCTTTTTTATAGTTTGATGAGCGCATATCGTCTACCGACAAAGGATGCCGGCAAGCAAAGCACTGTTCATAAGAGCCTTCTTGAAGATCCTTGTCGACCGATACGCGTTTATCAAAAACAAAACATTCACCGTCCCAATGATTCTCCTCAGGCTCAACTGTTTCCAAATANTTCAGGANCCCTCCTTCTAATTGATAAACATTTTGAAATCCCTGATCAAGCATGAANGCAGAGGCCTTCTCGCATCTAATGCCGCCTGTACAATACATCGCTATTTTTTTATTTGAGGACGAATCCAAATCCCTAGTCACATAGTCCGAAAATTCCTTAAAAGAATCCGAGTTGGGGTGAATGGAATTAGGGAATCTTCCAATACCAATTTCATAATGATTTCTAACATCTATCAACATAACCTCAGGGTCTTTGATCAAGCTATTCCACTCATCAGCCGTCAAATGCTCACCAGTTCTGCGCGATGGGTCTATATCAGGATCACCAAAAGTTACAATTTCGGGCCGAATCTTGATCTTGAATCTCGAGAACACCTGATTTCCATCCCTCCCGGTTGAATACTTAAATTGTAGATCTGCAAACTCTGGGCTCTGGTGAAGAAAGTGCGCCAGAGTATCTATTGCCATCCGGTTTCCAGCAATAGTTCCATTAATTCCCTCTTCAGCCAATAAAATGGTTCCTTTAAGCCCGCCAACTTTTCGAGCGCACCTATACAAAGAATCCTGCAAGCTTAACAAATCTTCTACCCTTACAAATTTATAAAATGTAGCTACCGAAACCATTACTAGAATGCTACTTGGAAGAGCTGGCGCATGGGGGAGACATTGGGACGTTACCAAATCGATCTTGCCACTCGCGAGAAGTATAAGTGTGGACGGAAAGAGCATGAACTCCGGACCGCAGCTCTAAGTCAAGTGCTTCATGCACCATTCGATGTCGCGTTATTAGTCGTTCACCCTCAAATTCTGCTGCAACCATGACAACCTTAAAGTGAGTTTCGGAATCTTTGGGAACATTATGTCCACTGCTCTCATTCAGAACCTCTAGATGTTTAGGTGCAAAACGCTCGTCAAGCTTTGCTACAATGGCTGCTTCTATGGACATATCAATTTATGAAATAAAATAAAGTCCTTAGTATACTAGATATAAGCGTATTCGATATATCACAATGAATCTAAAGATCTTTACAGTCATTCCATAATCGAGAATTTCAGTTAAACTTGGCAGAAAACGATCGGACCATACAAAAATGCTGGCCATAATTTCTCCCGCAAAAACCTTAGACTTTGATTCGCCTCCGCAATCAGAGAAATATACAACTCCTTCTTTTCTAGGTGACTCTGAATTTCTTATTCAGTCTCTACAACAATATTCTAGCCAAGAAATCTCTGAGTTAATGGGTATTAGCAACAAGCTTGCTGAGTTAAACCAAAAAAGGTACGCGACTTGGCATAAACCCTTTACTCCCGAGAATTCTAAACAAGCAATCTTAGCCTTCAAAGGAGATGTCTATCAGGGGCTGGAAGTCAATAGGTATAATGAATGGGATCTAGCAGCTGCGCAAAAGCATCTCCGAATCCTTTCCGGGTTATACGGTCTGCTAAAACCATTAGACCTAATACAACCCTACCGTTTAGAGATGGGAACTAATCTAAAAACTGATAGAGCGAACAATCTATATCAATTTTGGGGTCAAAAACTAACCGATGGGTTACAAGAAGCGCTAGATGAACAACATACCAAAAAATCGAGCCCCCCAATTCTTATAAATCTCGCCTCGAATGAATATTTTAGTGCAATTAATGATTCAAAGTTGCACGCGCGGGTAATTACACCAACATTTAAAGATCTCAAGAATGGGAAATATAAATTCATCTCTTTCTACGCAAAAAAAGCTAGAGGGCTTATGGCTAGTTACATCGTCAAAAATCGGTTAAAAAAACTAGAGCTGCTAAAGGATTTTAACTGGACTGGATACGAGTTTAGTGAAGAAGAATCTGATGGAGACCAATGGGTTTTCCTGAGAAGCCACTCTGAATAACTCAGATACCTGTACCAAATTAAAAAAGTAGAGAAATAAGATACTAAAGGAGCGGACATAGGATGACCCAGAATAATCACTATGATGATGGAATAGAGGCCGCAGTATTTCGAAAACTACTAAACCACCTAGATGAGCGCAAAGATTTGCAAAATATCGATCTTATGAATCTAGCTGGATTTTGCAGAAATTGTTTATCAAAGTGGTATAGAGAAGAAGCTGGTAAAAAAGGCATAAATATTTCTGATCCAGATGCAAGAAAGCACGTTTATGGAATGTCATATACAGAATGGAAAGAAAAATATCAAAAATAAAAAATTTTTCTTTCTAAATGATTAA
>PAMO01000003.1 GCA_002707325.1 Gammaproteobacteria bacterium | reverse complement strand
CCTAAGCTTGTGGCATGATTGCCATGATTTTTCATGGCCTTTGGAAGCAATAATGATGGAATTCGAATTGCTAGCTTATCATTAATTAGATAACGAAAATCATCTTCAGTAACTGGGTTGTTTAAAGGTGCCGAAAGCTCTTTATAATTTGGGAAAAGCTCCTCCAGCGCGCGAGTCTCAAAAACCGCTCCAGACAGAATGTGCGCTCCAATCTCCGAGCCTTTTTCTACCAGACATACGGATAATTCTCTTCCGTCTGCCTGAGCAAGCTGCATTAAACGGCAGGCTGCTGAAAGCCCAGAAGGTCCCCCTCCGACAACTACCACATCAAATTCCATTGATTCGCGTTCCACCACTCTTCTCCCTACTGGTAAGACGAAACTATCTTATTCGTCCGTATATTATAGATGAGCAATACCAAACTCGTATATGGTCATTACTGATAACTCTATCCAGCGCGCTTGACCTCATTAATAGGGCAGAGGAGAATACTGGCCGCTGAAATAATCGTTAGACTAAAAATCGGTCGTCATAAGCTTAGTTAGGCGGCTTAGTGTCAATTAAGAACTTAATAACTCAACCGAGGAATTCATGAAAGTACTGGTTCCAGTGAAACGCGTCGTTGATTACAACGTAAAAATTCGAGTGAAACCTGATAATACAGGGGTAGATCTCAATAATGTGAAGATGTCCGTAAATCCTTTCTGTGAGATTGCTATAGAAGAAGCCGTTAGGCTGAAAGAAGCAGGATTAGCTGATGAGGTAGTAGCGGTCTCAATTGGCTCATCGGCATGTCAGGAGCAGTTGAGAACTTGCTTGGCTTTAGGAGCGGATAGAGCGTTATTAGTAGAAACCGAAGAGGAAGCTCAGCCGCTTGGCGTAGCACAAGCACTAGTTGCAATACAATCATCGGAGAAAGCCGATCTGGTGATTTTTGGAAAGCAAAGTATTGACGGTGATAATAGCCAAACTGGCCAAATGTTTGCTGCTCTTACCGGAATGCCACAAGCAACTTTCGCTTCTGAGGTTGTCATAGAAGAAGGAAAGGCTAAGGTCACTCGAGAAGTGGATGGAGGACTGCAAACTCTCTCGGTTGAGTTGCCCGCTATGATTAGCACTGATCTTCGACTAAACGAACCGAGATACGCCTCCTTACCAAATATCATGAAGGCTAAAAAGAAGCCAATGGATACCATAAAGCCAGAAGACTTAGGTGTAGATTTAACTCCTACTATCCTAACACTATCGGTAGAGCCTCCTTCCGAAAGACAAGCAGGTGTAAAGGTAGAAACGGTTGAAGAGCTCGTGGATAAATTGAAAAATGAAGCAAAGGTGATCGAATGAGCAGTTTAGTTATAGCAGAACACGAGAACAATGAGCTAAAGCCATCCACACTGGTAGCCATCGCGGCAGCTTTAGAAATAGCAGTAGATGTTGATTTATTGATAGCAGGATCCCAGGTTGGAGATGTTGCTAATTCAGCAAAAGAGATATCTGGTTTAAACAAAATAATTGTCGCCGATGATCCAGCCTATGAGTATCAACTAGCCGAGAATATAGCCAAGCTAGTCGTAGACGTCAGTGAAGCCTATACGCACCTTTTAACACCACATAGCACAGTCGGAAGAAATTTTTTGCCTAGAGTTGCAGCCCTTCTTGGCGTGGCACAAATTTCTGATATTCAAGCCGTTGAATCAGAGGACACCTTTCAACGGCCAATATATGCAGGCAATGCTATAGCTACAGTTAAATCTAGTGATGCAATTAAAGTTATTTCAGTGAGAGGAACCGCCTTTGATCCAGTTTCTATAACTGGTGGTTCAGCTGACATAGAGAATATAGATATTTCCCATAGCCTAGGTATTTCAGCATTTATTTCTCAAGACTTAGCAGTCTCAGAAAGACCAGAACTAACCGCCGCAAATATTATAATTTCGGGCGGTAGAGGGATGCAGGATGGAGAAAACTTTACTCTTCTTGAGGGGATTGCTGATAAATTAGGTGCGGCAATTGGAGCCTCAAGGGCCGCGGTTGATGCTGGATTCGTTCCTAATGATATGCAGGTTGGACAAACTGGTAAAATTGTTGCTCCGGATCTATACATTGCTGTTGGTATATCCGGTGCAATTCAGCATTTAGCCGGAATGAAGGATAGCAAAGTAATCGTAGCGATAAATAAAGATGAAGACGCGCCAATTTTCCAAGTTGCTGACTACGGTCTAGTCGCCGACTTATTCAAGGCTCTGCCCGAGCTAGAAGCTGAACTATAAATGAAGCCAAAAAGATAGCATTAGAAAACATTAAAAGTGGACAGTATTAATTAAAGCGTTTGGCCGTATACCAAGTTACCGGTTTTGCGTGGTTGTGGACCTGATCAGCCACATTCAAGACCATTGCAAATAGAGCCATTCTTATCAATACCCCATTATCGGTTTGTCGGAAAACTGCTAAATTAGGATTCTGTAAAAGGTCATCATCAAGCTCTTGGGCCTGCGAACGCGAGTCCCGAGGCAACGGATGCATTATCACAGTATTTGGTTCGCAATATTTTGTATATATCGACTGATTCAATCTAAATAGGCCTTTGTAACGGTCAGCTTCTTCCTGCGTAGGGAAACGCTCTTCCTGAGTGCGGGTGACATAGACAATATCTACCTGGTGAATCCCTTTCTCTAACTCAAAATATTCATCTACTGTATGTCCTGCCGATCGAAGTGAACCCACAATTTCGTCAGAGATAGCAAGCTCTGGCGGAGAAACTAATTGGTAGTGAATATCATCAAATAAAGATAGCAACTTGCAAAGAGAATGGACCGCTCGACCATATTTCAGATCTCCAACAAGGGCTATCCTTAGGCCATCTATGCTTTCCCCTCTGCTCATCATTTCCTTGAGGATCGTGTAAAGATCAAGTAATGCCTGACTGGGGTGTTCGTTTGATCCATCACCGCCATTGATAACAGGCACTCTGCTAGCTTCTGCAAATTCAGCCACGGCCCCTGATTGCGGATGTCGCATCACAATTATATCGCTATATCCTGAAAGAACTCTGGCTGTATCGTAGAGAGATTCTCCTTTTGAAAGAGATGATGCCTTGACCTCCGACGTTTCTCTTACTTCCCCACCTAATAAATTGAAAGCGCAGCCAAAAGAAACTCTCGTTCGTGTACTTGGCTCGAAGAACATATTAGATAAAATAGCTCCATCAAGTACTTGCGTTATGCGACTGCGGTTAGCGTATGGCCCCATTGCGTCAGCGACACCAAAAATACGCTCTATATCAGCTCTATCGAACTGATCTACTGAGAGTATATGACTACCGATGAAATCCAATATATCGATTCATTAAAAATCTAAGCATAAGTGTACTAATTAGTTGATCTAGCTTCCACGTTCTTTTTCACCAAGCCTCTTAAATTGTATAATTTTCTTTATAAGACTGAATTGGGGCTTTAGCCCAAGCATAGGTCGTTGTTATGATTCGGCTTATGAAAAACTTAACTAGTAGTAACATCAGCATTCCCTTTACATTCGCCCGTCGGTTCGGAGTAATCGCAATCGATGAAATTTCCGATGATCAATCCATAACTATCGCCTGTAGAGACAAACCTGTCATGACTACTATTTCAGAGATTAGAAGATTCTCTAGGCGTCCTGTCCATTTTACGATGATCACATCAGAAGAATTTGAAGACCTTTTAACGACTACATATGCCAAAGATTCTTCAGCGGCAAAACAAATGGTTGAGGATATGGGGGAGGAACTAGATCTAGCTAGCTTAGCTGATTCCGTCCCTGAAACTGAGGATTTACTAGATCAAGAAGATGATGCTCCCATAATAAGACTTATAAATGCTGTTCTTTCCGAGGCCATCCGAGAAAATGCTTCCGATGTCCATATAGAAACATTTGAGAAAGATTTAGTTATACGGTTCAGACTTGATGGCGTTATGAGGGAAGTTGTAAAACCTAAGCGTGAATTAGCTCCTTTACTAGTGTCTAGAATTAAGGTTATGGCTCGGCTCGACATAGCGGAGAAAAGGATTCCACAGGATGGAAGGATCTCTCTCCGTATTGGAGGGCGAGAGGTGGACGTGAGGGTCTCGACCATGCCCTCAAGTAATGGAGAGCGTGTCGTCTTGCGCTTACTAGATAAACAGGCTGGACGGTTGCGCCTGGAATCACTAGGCATGAGCAAGGCTCAATTATCAATTCTTCATGAGCTTGTTCATAAGCCCCACGGGATTTTTCTAGTAACTGGACCCACGGGGTCTGGAAAGACTACAACGTTATATTCGTCATTAGCAGAGCTAAGCACACGAACAATTAACATTCTTACGGTCGAAGACCCTATTGAATACAACCTCAGTGGTATTGGGCAAACCCAAGTTAACTCGAAGGCTGACATGACGTTCGCTAGAGGATTGAGGGCAATACTCCGACAAGATCCTGATGTAGTAATGGTTGGTGAAATTCGCGATTTAGAAACAGCAGAAATAGCGGTTCAAGCTAGCTTAACCGGACATTTAGTTATGTCCACACTCCATACAAACACTGCTGTTGGAGCGGTCACTCGCCTGATGGATATGGGAGTAGAGCCATTTTTATTGTCATCGAGCCTTGCTGGCGTCTTATCCCAGAGATTGGTTAGAAAGCTGTGCGTAGAATGTCGCTCGCCTTGCTCAGCAGACCAAACGGAGCTCGAGTTCTTAGGTGCAACTTCCGCTACCGTCTATAAACCAAGTGGATGTGAAATCTGCCAGCACACAGGATATAGAGGAAGAACTGGAATCTACGAACTAGTAACGATCGACGATCATATGCGTCAACTTATTCATGATCGCTGTTCAGAACAAGAGTTAACTGCATATGCGCGTACATTCTCATCAGGACTCCGAGAGGACGGGAAGGAAAAAATACTTGAGGGTGTAACAACTGTCCAAGAAGTTCTTAGAGTAACTCTAGAGGAGTAACCTGTTTATGGCTACCTTCGTATATATAGCTTTCGATGCTAAAAGCAGAAGAATTAGGGGAGCTATTGAAGGCGATAGCAACAGACAAGTCCGTCAGCAGCTGCGCGATAAGGGCTTAATCCCAATTGAAGTTCATGCTTCACGCAAGGAGACCACTGAATCGTCCCCTCTAAGTTTTAACTTTTTAAGAACAGGAAGAATTAATGCCCAGGATCGTGTGTTGATAACAAGGCAACTATCTACACTCATTGCTTCTGGGCTTCCATTAGAGGAAGCCTTGCAAGCGGTTGCCCAGCAATCAGAAAAGCAATATCTGACTACGCTGTTGATGAGTATTCGCTCCAAAGTATTAGAAGGTCATTCTTTAGCTTCAAGTCTGAGCGATTATCCTAATAGCTTCAGTCAAATGTATCAGTCAACCGTAGCCTCAGGCGAAAAATCTGGCTTTCTTGATAAAGTTCTAGAGAATTTAGCAGATTACTCAGAGCGCCAATACGAAGCTCGCCGAAATGTCGAAATGGCCTTGCTTTATCCAATCATTCTTACTGGATTGGCATTTCTCTTGGTCGGCTTACTGATGGTCTATGTTGTTCCTGATATGGTGGGAATGCTAACTGACATGGATAGGGACCTACCATTAGCAACACAGATTCTGATAACCCTCTCAGAGACAATTAGGGATTTTTGGTGGCTGGTTCTCGGTATACTAGGTTTAACTGTCCTAGCCATAAAGTGGTCATTAAAACGGCCTAACATAAGACTTGCTTGGGACCGACAGAAACTTAATTTGCCATTTTTTACCGGTATATCTCGAAGCAGCAATTCGGCTAGATATGCTAATACTCTTAGTATCCTAACGAGTAGTGGTATCCCTTTAGTTGAGGCTATGAAAATTGCAAGCGAGGTAATCAGTAATGTATGGCTCAAAAGAAAGCTAGTAGACGCGACACAACGGGTCAGCGAAGGCTCTAGTTTGCGGGCCGCCCTAGAAAGTGCAAAACATTTCCCGCCGATGCTTCTTCATATGGTAGCTAGTGGGGAGAAGAGTGGGCAACTCGACACGATGTTAGACAAGGTTTCTAAGTATCAACAGGCGGAGGTAGAAAGAACCGTAACTACCCTCGTACGACTATTTGAACCTATGATGCTAATAGTAATGGGAGGAATAGTAATGTTTATTGTAATGGCGGTACTGGTGCCCATAATGAACATGAATCAATTAATATAATAACTTACTGGTAATGACGACATGAAACAAATAGAAAAGAAACAAGCCGGATTTAGTCTAATTGAGATATTAGTGGTGATCGTCATTATAGGGATTCTGGGGGCGGTAGTTGTGCCAAATTTAATAAATAGGCCAGACCAAGCGAGAGTTACAGCAGCTCGGAGCGATTTAAACTCTTTAGCTAATGCATTGGATATATATCGTCTTGATAATTACCAGTACCCATCAAGCGAACAAGGTTTGGAGGCGTTAGAAAATCAACCAACAGGCTTCCCAGAAGCTAGGAACTATAATCCAGATGGGTATATCGCCAAATTACCACCAGACCCATGGGGATCTCCCTATATTTATGAAAAATCCGGCTCAAGCTTTAGCCTCTATTCATTAGGCGCAGACAGAGCGGAAGGTGGCGAAGGTATTGATGCAGATATCTACTACGAGAACTATTAGTTCAGTAAAAAATGTCCCGGGTGGCTTCACATTAATAGAAATCCTGGTCGTTATAGCGATGATCGGTATATTGACAAGTGCAGTAGTAATTAACTTTAGTCCTGGAGACGCTACATATCGTTTAAGAGCAGATCTCGACAGGTTTACTTCGGTTGTTGAGATGGCACGGCACAGAGCAATGATGCGCAATCGAGACTGGGGTATCCATATCAATCAAGAGGATTATCATTTCACTGAATATAACCCAGAAATCAATGAATGGATTGAGAGAATAGATAGGACCTTCAAAAGAACTCCTTGGCCAAACAGTGCCACCATACAGCTAGAAGTAGAAATTAATGCTAATAGCTATTTTATGGAAATAGATGATTTACCAGATATTCTTATTTTCTCATCAAAAGAAATGGTCCCTTTCAGGCTTATTCTACGAACAGCGACCTCTGCGAAACATTGGGTTGTTGAAACTGATGGAATATCCAAGGTTCAAGTCATTCGGGGACAAATCTAGATGGCCTTCAATAGGAGAAAAAATACTGGATTTACTCTTATCGAGGTGCTTATAGCAATACTTGTCTTCGCAACAGCCGGCACTCTTATAACTTCCAGAGTGGGTGATACGTCTATGCAGTTATTTAGTCTAGAAAGAAAAACTATTGCTCACTGGGTCGCCGAAAACCATCTAGCCAAACAGTATCTAAGCGGGAGAATAAATGATGCTCCTCTAAAAAAAGAAAAAAATCGCGTTAGGGCAACCATGGGTGGCAGAGAATGGAGAATAAATAGCGAAGTTAGTGATACTTCACATCCATGGTTGCGACGTATAGACATCGAGGTGTTTGAGATTGAAGAAGGTATCGAAATTGGGCCGCTTGATTCGATCTCCGGCTATATTGGTCGCTATTAATGAGTTCCAAAACAAATACGACATCTAAGATGAATGGGTTTTCTCTCATAGAAATCCTTGTCGTGCTATCCGTATTTTCTGTAATTGGGGTATTAACAGCGCAGGTAGTGTCAAGAACTGCTAGTAGCCAAGAATTTATAACCAAAAGAGGGGATCGTTTGGCGGAGCTACATCTTAGTATGCAAGTAATACAAAGGGATTTCATACAGATCACGCCACGAAAAATTCGCGATGAACTCGGGGACTACACCCCAGTGCTAGCAATTGGTGCGGATGGCATGATTGAATTGACTCGTTCTGGATGGCGTAATCCAATGTTAACAAAACGATCGGAGCTCCAACGTGTGGCCTATATAAAGCAGGGTATGGATCTCTATAGGGCGTATTGGACAGTATTGGATAGAGGAGGGGGCTCAGAACCCGTTATGCAAAAGATATTAAGTGATGTATCTAATATAGAGTTTTTCGGACTTGACCTGGATGGCGAAGAACATACGTTTTGGCCGATAGAACAAAGTAGCGACAAAACTAGTCTGATCGCTGTCATCTTGAGGATGGAGGTAAAGCCTTTCGGCATTATTGAGAGAATATGGCCAGTACCAACCTTCAACTAGTAGCACGTAACCCCCGTCAAAGTGATGGAGTAGTTCTGCTTAGCATGCTTTTGGTGATTATATTCCTTACCGCTCTGGTCTATCAAATCATGATGCGTCATAGCCTAACAATTGCGCAGACAGAGCAGACTTTAAACTTCGATCGTCTATTATCTTTTGCCCTAGGAGCTGAATCTCTAGCGCGGCAAGCCCTTCACCAAGATCATGTCACACCAGGGCGTAAGGTTGATTCACTGCAGGATATATGGGCAAGACCATTAGAGCCCCTTTTTATAGAGGATGGGGTTCTAGAAATACAGATACGGGATCTTAATAGATGTTTCAATCTCAATAGTCTTTCTGGCCCTAATCCCGATAAAAATGCAGTTAGACTCGGCAATCTTTTTTCCATTTTGGGGGTTCCGTCTACACTTGTTGATTCTTGGCGAGATTGGGTGGATAACGATCAAGAGCTCTTTGGAAGAGGGGCGGAGGATGGGCATTACCTACTGCAATCTACCAGCTATCGCCCCCCAAACACACTTGCTGGCCATGTTTCTGAGCTTCACCTGGTTAAGCACATGCGTCCCGAATACTTTGAACTTATAGAGCCTTACGTATGTGTAATCCCCTCCCAAGAATTAGCGATAAATATTAACACTGTAAGCGGAGAGATATTGAAGTCCCTAGAGCCTAAAGAGAATCAAGCTCTTATAGAGCAAATCGTTTCAGAGGAAAGATACTACGAGACTGTTGGAGACCTGACGAGAGAACTGCCAGGTTTAGCATCTTCCGCCGATGTGCTCAGTGTAAAAAGTAGTTATTTCGAGGTACATAGTCGAGTAGGAATAGAGGACAATCAAATTGAATTAGTTTCTATTCTATATAGAGACCCACAGAGTGGTAAAATAAAGCTAATTTCAAGGGACTTAGGTAAAAGCTTTAATTCATATTATCAAAAAAAGGTTAGAGGTACTGACGATTGACTGCTTAAATCTAGTGATCCAAAGCACTTATTTCTGCAATAGACTATCGCGAGTATGCGCAAACTAAATTAATGTCAAAATTATTTATTAGATTTACAGGCCTATCTGCTGGGCTCTCAGAACATTCTTCATTAGATGGGGAATGGGCGTTTATATCTGAAGATAAGTCTTCGATAGCAACGGGGTTAACCAATACCCCAGATTTTTCTAAGCTGCTTAACAATAATTCGGAACTTATTACCAATTCTAATAACGTTGTGGTCATAATACCGAGTGATCATATCCTATCTTTAACATGCCAAGCCCCGGGCGGAAGGCCTTCGCAGATACGTCAAGCTCTTCCCTTTATAGCGGAAGAATATATCGCTGGTGATATAGCAGATTTACATTTAGCGACCGAAAAGATTTCCCCCGGAAAACCTGTACGCTGCAACTTGATAGAAGACTCTCTGTTTAATTCTTGGCTAGAGACCTTAGAAAATTTAGGGCTTAAGTCTTCAATAATAATTTCTGAGACAGAATTATTACCCATCCAGAAAGACGAAATATCGGTCTTGTTAGATCGAGAGCAAGTTTTATTAAAAACCGAGGAGGCCGAAGCAAAAATAGACCGAGACAATCTTTCGATAGCGCTTAGCCAGCTAAAAAAAGATCAGCTTATGGTGCTGAATGGCGAGCTAACGCAAAAAGAGGCTATAGAATTATCACACTACAACATACGCTATAATGAGTCTTCCGAAGGCTCTCAGTCTGCGCTTATCGTTCTTGCTAAGAACTTTGTACAAGGAAAAAGTTACCTCAATCTACTACAAGGGAAATATGCACAAAAGATACAGATAACGGGCACACGCAAAGAGTATCGCCTTCTAGGAATGCTTGTAGTCGGCTGGGCTAGCTTTGTTTTGTTAGCATCAATAACTCAGGCAATCTGGACTTCTTATAACGCCACTGAGCTGGAAGGAAGGGCCGAGAGATTATATAGGGATATATATCCCCAAGCCGGGAAAGTTACGAATCTTAAAAGGCAAATGCAGGCAAGAATGGCAACTGCTAGATCTGGCAATCAAGCCGCTGACCTAATGTATTATCTACAGCAGCTTGCGACTTCCTCTGTGGGAGCATTTCGGATCGATAGTCTAAACTATACATCCGACCGTAATGAGCTGACGGCAGAGCTAATTCTAACGAATTACGAGATGCTAGATGCGATGGAGAAAAGCTTTGCCCTGAAGAATGTGCAGATATCTATAATATCAGCTGAACAACAAGAGATCGGCTTACGAACTCGAATAAGGCTGAATAAACAATGAAACTAGAAAAAATTGATATATTTCAGCGATTACGCGTATCTAGAATTAGTGTTTGGTATAGAGAGAAACAAGGAATCGATCGCGCGGTAATAAACTTGCTCCTAGTAACAACTGGTCTGATGTTTCTATGGATGGGCGTTTGGAGACCAGTGACAGAATGGCAAGCATTTGAGCAGGAGCGCTATAGCCAAGCGCAAAGAACGTTATTTTGGATCGAGGAGCAGGAATACAAAGCGCGAGATATTGTTAAGCGAAACAAAGAAGAGGGTGAGCAGGTTCCAATCATTCAGGCTATAACGAGCACCGCTTCAACTGTGGGTATAGCCCTGGATCGCATACAGCCTGAATCGAACCAAATCGTCAGTGTTGCGATGGAGGAACAGGATTTCAACTCAATCCTTATTTGGTTAGATTCTTTGGGAAAACAACACAACATCGCCATAGCTAGACTCACTATTGTTGCGGATGGAGATGGCAAAGTTAATTTTCAAGGTCGCCTCCGGCGTTAAACAGGTTTAAATAACCTAAAAAGGGGACAACGTGAGATAAATCACGTGATCTAGTCGCTATCAATAAACTTAGTTATTTAACATAATATATATTATACGCATTTATATAGGGCCCTAGATCCGACGTCCAGAGACCTGCTTTATCTGGGTAAACTCCATTATTCCTTCTAAGCCACACTCTTTCCCCCAACCAGACTGCTTATAACCCCCAAAAGGATGGAGAAAGGAGATGCCAGCGCTATTGATCGCAACCGATCCTGACTGTAGACGCTTTGCAACGCTCAAGGCTAGATCCTCGTCACTCATATAGACGGAGGCCGCAAGCCCAAAGGGTGAATCATTTGCTATCGTAACCGCTTCATTAATATCACCATATGGTATAGCCACTACAACAGGTCCAAATATTTCTTCTCTGGCGATCGCCATGGAATTATTAACCTTACTAAGCAACGTAGGCCGATACCACCAACCCTTTTCAAATTCGCGAGGTACACATCCGCCAGCTGCTAATTCAGCTCCCTCTGATTGCGCTAGCGCCACATAGGATTCTGTGCGCTCCAGGCCCCGTTTTACAGAGATTGGGCCCTGTTCAGTGTCATACTTTAAAGGGTCTCCAAGCTGTATAGCATCGTATCGATTCTTCAGCGCCTCTATCCATTTGCCGTAAGAAGCTTTGGGTAGCAATATTCTGGATAAATTGACGCAAACCTGTCCCATAAAGCTAGAACTTCCCGGGATTAAGCTGTCCAAAACATCGTTTTGATCGCAGTCTCCGCCGATAATTGCTGCTGACTTGCCTCCTAATTCTAAAGTCGTTCGAGCCAAGCGATTTGCTGTTCGCTTAACTACATCCACTCCATGCTGCGTACCCCCCGTTAAAGTAACCATATCTATCGCTTCGTGGCCCACTAAATATTTCGTTATTTCCGCATCCCCGGGGATAAAACTCAACACGCCTTCCGGAAGATTTGCCTCTCTGGCGCACTCGGCAACCAGCCTAGCCGTCAAAGGGGACTCTGGCGCATGCTTAGCGATAACAGTGCAGCCAGCTAACAGTGCTGGCACCACCTTCATAGCCATTAGGACAACCGGGCCATTGAAAGTCATTATCGCTAATACAGATCCGATGGGCTCTCGTAGCAAAAGCGCGTCCCCCCTCTCCTCCTCCCATTGTATAGACTTAGCATCCAGGATCATTTGGCGCCAAACTGCTCCACCTACCTCGTTGTTCAGCAATTCGGCATGCTTGATAGTAGCGCCTGACTCATAGGACCAAGCCTTATTTAGGGTCGCTAATTTACCCTCGATTGCAAAGCATAAACGCTCAACCTTTTCAGCCCGCTCTTCAATGGACATACTCCGCCAAGGCCCTTCGTCAAAAGCTATCTTCGCTCGATTCGCAGCTCTATCCGCATCTTTAATGGTTGGTAAAGCAGCAAAGGCTAATATATCTTCGCTAGAAGGGCTCACCACGGGTCTCATGGGTCGATCGCCCGCCCCCATCCATTCACCTCCTATAAATTGGTCCTCTAAATGAGGGATATCGATATCTAATTCGTGCTTTATAATCAACCTAACCTCCAACCTAATCCAGCTAAGCCCTAGTCTAGCTGGCTCAGCGTTGCGCTGCACCCTCCGTTACTTTGCTCTCCGCGACAATAAACAACCTATTCCCCAAAGGAATAATCCTGATCCCGTGCACCTATTCCATTTAGGAATGGTAGCGTAGGCCGATTATCTTCATAACTATGGGAGCGATACGCTAAAGTGTATGATTCCTACAACTATTACCCGGACTCGAAGCCCTATGAGCGATATTCCCAATCTGGACCAGGTTAAGGCCTATTTGATAGACCTGCAGAATGAATTGATTGCCGCACTAGAAGTCGCAGACACGAGAGCAAAGTTTATCCAGCAGGACTACCCTACTCCTATAGGTGGAATCGCTCGCCCAAGGGTACTAGAGAATGGTTTATATATCGAAAAAGCGGCTGTACAGTTTACCCACGGTAGGGGAAACTCCCTTCCCCCAGCAGCCACGGCACGCAATCCAGAGCTAAAAGGCCGCCCATACGAGGCGGCTTCTATGTCGATCATCGTCCACCCCCTTAACCCCTACGCTCCAACTATGCATGCGAACCTTCGATTTTTTCTGGTACAGTCGAAGCAGCCATTTTGGTATTTCGGCGGGGGATTTGACTTAACGCCATATTACGGCTTCACAGAGGATGCGATACATTGGCATGCGACCGCAAAGAAAGCAGCAGACCGGCACTATGATCAATTTAAACAGAATTGTGACGAATACTTCTATATTACGCATAGAAAAGAAGCCCGAGGAATTGGGGGAATATTCTTTGATGATTGGACGGAAGGTGGTTTCAGAGAAAGCTTCAAGCTAATACAATCTATCGGCAATGCTATCCCACACGCCTATCTGCCAATTCTGGAAAGACGAAAGAATACCAAATACTCACACAGGGAAAGAAGTTGGCAACTGTACAGACGTGGCCGATATGTAGAGTTCAATCTCGCTATAGACCGCGGAACTAAATATGGATTACAGAGCGGGCGCCGAATTGAATCAGTCTTAGCTTCCCTTCCACCCTTAGCCGCATGGAAATATGATTATTCTCCAGCAGAGGGTAGCCCAGAAGAGGCTTTACTAAATGATTACCTTACCCCAAAAAACTGGTTAGCCCAGAAAAAATGAGGCTTTCAAGCCTGTGGATAACCCTGGGGATTATTCTTAGAAAAGTCCATAGAGAAAAACATTTTGTTGTTAATAAGGCCAATGAAAATATATATTTTGTATATATATCATAGGGTTACACAGGACTTATTCAATAACACATGAAAATTTGTTTCAAACCCTACCCTAAAACTAAATGTGCATAAAAATCAACGAGAAAAGAAGCTAAAAATCTAATCACCCATAATTAAATGCATACCTACTGGAAACATAAAGAGTCACCGTAGTCATATATATCGCGCCAAATCGGAATGGTATACACTCCCATAATGGGTAGCAGACTTAGACAAGCGGCATATATATTCGCGGTATTTTCTTTAGCGCTCCGTTTAGCGGTGCCTGCTGGATTTATGCCCAGCGAACTAGAAGAAAATGGATTTTATCTAAAGCCCTGCCCTGGTCACAGCACGCTAGGACTGAAGCCACAAACTGGAAAGATAGCGGATCAGATATCAAACCCGGCCTCGCTCTATCAGAATTGCGAGCTCGGGATAGGATTTTCAGCAGTTGTAGATGCCGAATCTCCGTTCTTAAAGAGCTTTGGGGCTGCCACATCAGTTAATGCTGCAAACCACTACGACCAACGCTTCTCACCCAAAATATTACCTCTCCAAAATTTCGCGCGCGCTCCTCCGATACCTATTAACTAAAAAACTACATTTTTTTTTACAAAATAGGAATTAATTATGATCTCGAGTTATATGGCATTGATTTTTTTAATGCTTTTTTCAATAGTATCCGAAGCCAGCCCCCGTCCAGATTCACATGCGCCCATTGGCGTCATGGGCGATCATATTCATAAAAAAGGTGAGGTAATGTTCTCTTATCGCTATATGTCTATGAGCATGCAGGGAAACCGATCAGGAAAATTAGATTTGACGCCACAGGAAATCGCGACCGGCACACCAAACCTCTTCGCAGGACAACCCATGATGCCAACCACCTTGCGCGTAGTGCCTACAAAAATGACGATGAGCATGCATATGCTTGGAGCTATGTATGCTCCTTCAGACCAGTTAACTCTGATGGCCATGGCTAACATCGTAGAGAAAAAAATGGACCACATAACTTTCATGGGTGGTTCAGGAAGCAATATTTTGGGGAATTTCTCGACCAACACAAAAGGGTTTGGAGATCTCAGCCTTTCTGGACTAATAAGAATCTTAAGCAGTGCAAATCATAATGCCCACCTAACAGTAGGTCTTTCCCTCCCTACTGGTTCTATCAAAAAAAATGATGGAATTCTTACGCCTATGAATATGCGCCCCAATGTAATCCTTCCTTACCCAATGCAACTAGGATCTGGAACTGTCGACGCGATAGCTGGTATTACATACTCGGGCAGTCACGGCGGGCTAAGCTGGGGCGGACAAACCAGAAGCATATTGCGTTTGGGTAATAACAGCAGAGGTTATTCGTTGGGAGACGAACATACGGTGCAGGCCTGGCTATCAAGCTTAATCAATTCGCAAATAAGTGTTTCTTTGAGAACTGCCTATTTCCATCGAAGTAATATTAAGAATATAGATAGTGAAATAATGCTTCCTGTGCAGAGTGCAGACCCTAATCGGCAAAAGATCAACAGGCTAGATATTGGGGTAGGACTAAATTTTATTTTCCCTAATAACCGAAACAGACTAGCTATAGAGTATGTGATTCCAATGTATCAAGAACTGGCCGGGCCACAGCTAAAAAATGATTGGGGGATTACTGTAGGATGGCAATTATTATTATAAGAATTAATCCTTAGGATAATCATTTATCAAATACTATAGTTAACTTATGACGGAATTTAGAATAGAAGCTACCGGACTCCAATTTCCGGAAGGCCCCATTGCTATGCAAGACGGCTCAATTTTGGTTGTTGAAATTGCTCGAGGAACCCTTACAAGAGTATTTAACGGCGACATTAGCGTGATAGCTAATCTTGGAGGAGGACCCAATGGCGCGGCTATTGGTCCGGATAATTCTTGTTATGTATGCAATAACGGCGGCTTCGAGTGGATAAAAACTACCTCAGGAAAACTAATCCCGGGAGAGCAATCGAATACATACTCTGGTGGGGAGATTCAAAAAGTAGATTTAGACACGGGCGCTGTCTCAAGCCTGTACACTCATTGCAAGGGCGAGCCTCTAAAAGGGCCTAACGACATTGTATTCGATAAACAGGGAGGTTTCTGGTTCACAGATCATGGGAAGACTCATTCTAGATCTAGAGACAGAACAGGAGTATTTTATGCGCAGGCAGATGGCTCAGAAATTAATGAGGTAATATTCCCACTTGAGGGACCTAATGGCATAGGGCTCTCTCCCAAAGAAGATGAACTTTATATCGCTGAAACTCCTACTGGTCGGCTTTGGGCATATGAGATCTCTGAGCCCGGAAAGATTCATACAACTCGACGTGATAAGACAGACGGCGGCCGACTGATAGAAGGCCCACCAGGATATTATCTATATGATTCGCTCGCATTAGACAAGGATGGAAATATCTGTGTAGCTACACTTATCCATGGAGGAATAACAATACTTAGTCCCACAGGTGGCACCTCAAAACATATTCCTCTCCCAGATACACTAACTACTAATATCTGCTTCGGAGGGGAACGACTTAAAACCGCCTTCGTTACACTTTCATCGACGGGAAAATTAATTTCTATGCCATGGGGTACGGAGGGCCTACAGCTCAATTTTCTTAATATATAGCGCCCTACTTAATTAATACAACGGAGAAAATGATAAATCAAAGCCCCATAAATAAACTAGGCACAAAGCCCAATGCTCGTTAATATAGGGCCGCGAGATTAATCAATTGGATAGGGAGCAGTAAGCAGTGCGTAGACCTTTTGGAAATAGAAATTCTGAAAACGACGATGAGCAAATAAACTTGACCCCAATGCTTGATGTCGTGTTTATCATGCTTATATTTTTTATCGTCACTGCAACATTCGTTAAAGAGGTCGGGTTAGATGTCAATCAGCCAGATCAAGATAAACCTAAAAACGTTGATCCAGATAAAAAAAGCATCGTAGTAAAAATATCGAATCGAGACCGCATAATTATTGGTGGGAGAGACGTTGACTGGCGCTCTGTTCGAGCCAACATAGAGAGATTGCATGCTGAAAATCCCGAAGCTCCAGTCGTTATTCAGCCACATGAGGAGTCTCGAACGGAAACCATGATTCATATCATGGACTCAGCTCGTCTAGCGGGTGTATATAATATTTCGCTAGCAGGAAATTAAAGGCTTGAGCTAAAGGAATAAATCAAGCAAATAAAACCAAAGATACGATTGCACCAGTATTGAAATTAACCAGTGTCGAAAGGGCAAGGGTTTTGATTCCAAGGTCTAAGACCTCTCGTTTTCGATCAGGTAGAAGTATCGTGTACCCTCCTAGCAATATCCCTAGGCTTCCGAAATTAGCAAACCCGCATAAAGCATAAGTCATAACTATCCTACTTGTATCAGATAATTGATTACCTTCGATCGCCGCTAAATCAATAAATGCAACAAGTTCGTTCAATATCAGCTTGCTACCAAGCAGACTTCCAGCTACGACCGATTCCGCCCATGGAATCCCAATCAACCATGCTATAGGCGCGAACAACCATCCAGCTATGCGTTGCAGCGTGAGCGGTTGATTGTCCCACGAAATTATCGAAAGCATCTGATTCACCAGCGCTACAAGACTAATTAGCACGATCAGCATAGCTGCAATATTCAAAACAAGCCTCAACCCATCACTTGTTCCTTGTGTTATAGCATCCATAGTATTCGAATAGCCTAAACTAGAGGCTTCTTTTCCTGTCATTAACACTGATCCTTCTGACGGGATTAATATACGTGCTAAAATGATAGCCCCTATAACATTTAATATAGAGGCAGCCAATACGTGACCTAAAGCGCCAGGGAGAATATCGATCAAGATATTGGCATACAAGATCATTACCGATCCAGCCACTGTAGACATACTACAAACCATTAAAACGAAGAGATCAGAGCGTGACAATCGGGATAAATAACCTCTTATTACCAGTGGGGATTCCACTAATCCTAAAAAAATAGTTGCAGCTGACCCCGCACCCAAAGCACCGCTCACTTTTAATATCTTTTGAAGAATACTACCCAGAGCATCAATAAATCTCGGAAGAATTGTCCAGTGCCATAAAACAGCTACCAAAGCACTAAATACCAAAATTTGAGGAAGAACTCGAAATCCAAATATATACAAGGAGCTTCCAGGTAATATTTCGAATGGGGCATTTCCACCACCAAGATATCCAAAAACAAAACTAGCCCCGGTTATTGTCGCGCTTTCAATTGCGTAAATAATGTGATTGAGTGCAAGTAGGCTATTACTGATAGCAGGGACTTTTAAAAAGAATAGAGCGAGCAAGAGCTGCAGACCTATTCCAGTATAGACTGATCTCCATCTGATCTTATCTCTTGATTCGCTTAACGTGTAAACGATCCATACCATCAAGCCAACCCCCAAGGCTCCTTCCAAGACTACCCCCTCTTCCCATCTTTAATTATGAATATCGTAACAAGATACTCATCCAAGAGAATGAAATACCCCTTACCCTTTTCAATTACGCGGCTGGTATATCGACTTCCGTTGTAGCTAGCCTCGAATGTTCTAGCCTGCCAATTCAGGGAAATCTCAACCTCTAGAAACCCAAGATAATTATCCGTTAATGGATTAAGCGCCTTAAAAACGCTTTCCTTTGCGCTAAAAATAACCCCAGCCCAATCGCTTAGAGATTGTTCATGCTCTATCACTTCTTTTCTTGTAAAAAGCTTTTTAAAAAGACGCTGTTTCACTCTATTAGCCTGTTCAATATCGATACCGATTGTTGTGGAGTCATCACGGTCGAGCACCCCAACGAGAACTAGTGGCTTTGTATGAGATATGCTTCCGAACAACCCTGTTGGCCAAATTGGCCTATTTTCGGAATCCGCAAGGAGTTCCAATTTTGCCCCACAATGCTTGTTAACGGCAATTTTAGCCAACCAACGTCCTGTTGAAAATTCTATTTGGCGCTCAACACTGGAATCCTCTATCAATGAGAATTCCTTGTCTGTGAGCTCTGATCGATGATCACCTGCGATATCTAAAGCAAATGTCATTTTTTCAAGATCTTCCTTATGATCTGATTGCAGTTTGATCAATCCTTTTTCTATGTCGTCTATCACTCTATCCATAGGCGCCGTACTAATCAGAATTAATATGGTTTTTGACGAGAGGAAGTTCGATTATTATAGCTACTCCTGAATTATCACGCAGATTAGTAGCATGAACCGATCCTCCATGGTGCTCCGCAATTACCCTGACAACATACAGTCCTAGCCCAAAATGCAGTCGATTATCCTTCCCACGATGACTAACCATAGAATCAAAAAGTGATTTTTCCGAAACCTCAGGAAAGATTGGTCCTCGATTGGCGACCGTTATCCTAAGGTAATCGCCTACGTGATCTAACTGAATCTTTATCTGCGTATTCGTTCTATGAAAATCAACAGCGTTATCAATAAGCTTATCGAGCATTTGCTCAATTCTATAATCTGAAACTTCCGCATAAATACTGTTTGCTGGCTGCTTAAGAACTAGTTCTGTGCCCTCGTGCGCAACAGAATAATTCGCCACGTAACTCTTCAATAGATCTGATATATCGACGATTTCTCGCTCCTCCTCCACTAAGGATTCTTCTAGATTGGCGGCGTCTGCAAGATTCTGCACTATAGATCCAATTCTTATGACACCGCGTTTGGCACTATCCAGATATTTGCTGTTGCCAACTACCGGATTTTCTTCCTGAAGATTATCCAGAGAGGTACTTAGTATATTAAGCGGATTATTAATCTCGTGTCGGAGAGTTCGAGGCATGGTCTCGAGAAAGTTGTTATGCTGTCGTAGTTTACTGAGCATGCTTGAAACACTTCTTGCGAGATCGCCTATTTCATCACCTGACCGAATTTCACTTTTTAACTCACTTACTTGTAGTCGCCCATAGGAATCAATAGCGCTATTTGTTTCTCTTCTTAGACTTCGAATGCGCCAAGCTAATCTAGCAGCAAACGCTAAAAGAGCAGCAAAAACAGTTATTAAAACTGCGACGGTCAGCAATATTACCTGTTCCAAAGCAGACCGTTCGAAGGCAAGAATATCTCTTATGTTCTGCTCTACCACAACCGTACCTATAACAGCTTCAGCAGCAACTATGGGATGGGCAGCAACAATAATTTCAGCATTATTACTCAACGCTCTTCTCACACTTATTGGCTTCCCCGAGAGTGATTCGGTAATCACAGCCTCGGCAGAGGCAGCATGATCTATAATTGGGGCTCTATTATCTTGATTCGTTAACCTGTTCATTAGAGATCGAAAACTTTCAAAAAGCTGTCGTAAGGCCAAGAAAGCTGAGCTGCCCGAGTCTAGCTCAGACCCGCTTGTTTGATAACTTCCTGTTTCCGCTCTAACTCGCATCTCAGAGTCGATAACAAGTATACGGGCCCCAGAATACCCCAAGCCTCGAATAATGCTAAAAACCTCCGGCGATCGAAGAACAGAAAGATTAAAGCTCTCTTTACCTGCCGTTGGTAGAGTTTGAGTTATACGGATAATCTCTCGAGAAACGCTATTGTCGACATCAGCATAGGCTAAACCAAAAAATCTTGATGAACCGAGTAACTGAAGGGGCATTCTGAACTCCAGATTCAGACCCATCTCAGTCTCCAAGGTATATCCCTGCACCTCATTTATAGGATCACCCGTTTCTGCATATTGCCAACTTTCATCCATNGCATAGGCTGTAGTAGGCCCGGGNCCTTCCGCNGTCAANAAAACTCGAGCATCTTGNCCATCNGGNTGTATAAAGCTAAGTCGTATATGATCAGAGGCNTCTAGTCNTAAGTAATCTGGATCTCTATAAACGCGCNCATAATCGATAATATTNAAATGNGCGTAGAGAAAGCCATTCCTCTCTCCAAGAGTTAGCCCGAAGTTCCCATCTTCTGAATTCGTGCTNTCNCCAAAAANCAANGANTTATCAACAGCATTTTTATCCCAATCATCTAGCCCCCCATCTATNCGCACAGCCGCTTGNAGAGGATGAGCATATAAATTTTCNAAATCNTCTAANGCCAAAGGGAGNTCATTAAAAAGNTCAACTCTTCCATTAAATANTGTAGATATNCCTTCGGCCGTAAGAAGCTGNGCATTTGATTGNCCTTGGACTAATAATCGCTCCATCTCAACTANCTGCCGATAACTAAACCATGGAACGATAAGNAATGTTAAACCAAGCAACATGATCTTCGTGCCTAGGCCTGGNCGACGGAGTCTATCNAAGATATTCANAGNAAATNTCGCCTAGAAGCAGNAAATTAATTCGCTGACCATCTGTATCCGAATCCATATTCACTTTTAATGCTNGANAAATCCTCGTCNACTTTTTCAAATTTCTTTCGAATATTTCGCATATGNGTATTGATCGTATTNTTGGTTACTAAACTTTGCATTGTAGCATTCATCAAAACCTCATANCTTATGGCATGCCCNGGCATTCGTACTAGCTTAGCTANCATNCTNAATTCAGTCCCAGAGAGATCGATGCGCTCNCCNTTCCANGCNGCTATCAAGGCATCTTGATCNAAGGTTAAGTCTCCGATNCTCTTTGCNGAAGCACTAGTNGTCTCNTCATTNTCTGCTCGCACCTCATTTATACGCAGTAACGAAGAAATCCTCTCTGCCAAATAATCTAAACTAATTGGCTTAGGTAGGTAATCCCAAGCCCCCAGTCGTAGCCCAGAAATCTTATCTATCTCATTTATTCGTTCGGTTAAAAATATGACTGGCAATGAAGGAGACCTTGAAAGTAATTCTCTACACAACTGGAAACCAGCATCAACCTCATCCCCAAGGATAATATCCAGAATGACCAAGTCCGGCATGTCTTCATCAAACCCTCTAAGAGCATCTTCTCTACTCGCATAGGCGCTTACCGAATAACCCTTTAATGTTATTGCATCAGAATAATTTGCTCTTTGATCTGGGTCATCCTCGACAATAGCTATTTTAGGCTTCATATCTGCACTCTAGAGGTCTCAAGAACAGCAATACTACCCCGTTTTATAGCTTTTAGTTAATAGGCCTTATTTTTGCTTAGGCATTCGAAAGAATGGCTCCGCAACCCAAGGTAAACTATCATAATAATTTAGTCTCTACGTAAATATCTTGACCGAGCTAACCAATTATCTGATTAATTTACCAACACTGGAAATCGTTGGTCTCGTTTCTGGCATTGGTTGTGTCTGGTTGTTAATAAAAGAGAATATTTGGACATTCCCTGTGGGTCTAATATATGCAGCTGTCTCAGTAGTCATATTTGCCCAAGGCAAGCTGTATGCTGATGTCATGTTAAATGCTTACTATGTCGGGATGAATGCTTATGGATGGTATTACTGGTTGTATGGAGGGCAACGATCAGTTGGTAATCATCTTCCAATCAGCCGCATGCCCTTTTCGTTGATTCCTTCATTAGCGGTAATAACAGTAATCGGTGCACTTGGTATGGGCTGGACCCTCGATACAATTACTGATGCCAGCCTTCCCTACTGGGATAGTGTTACCACTTGCGGAAGTTTTCTAGCTATGTGGATGACCGCAAGAAAATACATCGAAAACTGGTTTGTATGGTTATTTGTCGACATTATTTCTACAGTAATCTACCTCGCCAAAGGAATTGAGCTTTATTCAATTCTATATGCTCTGTATACGGTTATGGCTATACTCGGCTGGATAAAATGGAAAAGAAATTTCTCAAGCAATCGATAATTTGTCTAACGGGTCCTGAGTCATCCGGGAAAACAACTCTAGCCAACCAATTAGCAATACACTTCGATGCATCTCTCGTACCCGAGGTAGCTAGAAGCTATCTTGAGGAAAGATATCAAAGGGGAATAACGAGATATCGACGAACTGACTTAATAGAAATTGCCAAATTGCAGATAAGGGCGGAAGAAAAAGCTTTTGCTGAGAATAAAGATTTAGTCATTTGCGATACTGACCTGCTGGTTCTACGAATATGGCACGAAGAGAAATATGGATTTGTGGATCCATCGATAACAGAAATGATGGAAAATATGCGCCAAAGATACTATATAGTGACGGCACCAGATATCCCTTGGGAAAAAGATGTTCTTCGGGAATCCAAATATGATCGAGGAAGACTACTTAACCAGTACTTGAAACTATTAGCTCAAAATAATAGCGATTTTAAAAAAGTTAGTGGCGAGCAAGATTTTCGACTAAAAACAGCCATTAATATTATAAACACCTGGCTTCAATAACTTACCCTCGGATTTGCTTTAGCTTTGCCGAGGATATATCTATCTGGTCTTTAATTTCTTGTCGTTCATTCCCACTTTTCCACATACAGTAGGCCCAAGCGTACTCTCGTAACCAAAATGCCGATAGCACCAAAATAATTCGAGACCATTCCAAATCCGTTCTTAATAATTTATCAGAAAGTTGTTTTGTTTTTTCAAGATCCAGCTCCTTGTCGTTTTTACTGAGCCCTTGTGTAACTGCTATTAAATCAAAGAGCGGATCATTCATCGCAACAACACCCCAATCAAGAGTAGTCCAACGATCTGCCCTAGTGGTGCTTACGATAATATTCCATGGATTAAGATCGTTATGGGTTAAAACAAAATTCTTAGGGTTCCAAGCCAGATCATTCATTAGTCGCCTCGAATCGGGATTAATAGCTGAGCTATAAGGTCCTAAAAATTTTTTACTTACTTCAACAGGATTATAGTTATCACGTGTAAAGTGCGACACCGAACCAAGCTGAAAATGTAATTGGGAAACATAATTAATTAGCGAATCTTCATTTGCGCCAATATCTCCTAGTAAATCACCAGAAATCCATTTTGTAATCATCACTCCAGTATTTATATCCATAGCAATAAGTTCTGGCTTATTTACGAGCTTTGAATCCATATAAAACAAATATTCACGCTCCCATAGTTGCCGCTTTTCCTTTTTTTTTGGCCTCCTTAAAACATAAAATTCTTCATTATAGTTGAAGCGATAGTTATCGTTACTGTAGCCCGTTGGCAAATACATAAAGTCGCTGATGTCTTCACTAGACCAGTTCGGCTTTAATCGCGAAATCAGGTCTCTGGCAACTCTCAGGTCTTTTATGTTTATCTTTGTAACCATACTTCCTAGGCTAGAATTAGTTTTTTTGAAAGCTCTGGCAAAACATCTCCTATACGCTCACGAACAAGTATATCGGCCAGATCATCAAGAGGAGTAGGCTCATTGTTTAGTATTACTAACGCGGCGCCAAGCTGTTTAGCGTATTGAGGAAATACAGCAGCGGGGTGAACTAATAGAGAAGAACCTACGACAATCATTAAGTCACATGATTGTATAAGCTCTGCGGATTGAGCCATCGGCAATCGCGGCATCTCCTGACCAAATGATATAGTAGCTGCTTTAACAATTCCGCCGCATAGGGAGCACCTAGATACTTCAACCTTCCGCGACCAACGCTTCCTTAGATCCACTAACTCTATTCGAGTTTCACACGATAAACATTTCGCATAACTAGCATTCCCGTGGAGCTCAATCACCAACTCCTCTGGAATCCCAGATCTTTGATGCAAGTTGTCAACATTCTGGGTAATGACTGCAAGGCCTTTACCCGAGTGTATTATATCCGATATAGCAAAATGACTAGGGTTTGGGCTTGCTATATCAAGTGGAGACGATGAAATAAATCGCGCCTCCCAATAGTCCTCTCTTACGCCCTTATCTTCTATAAATTTCCTAAACTCAACAGGCTTGATCTTATTCCATAACCCAGTGCCGGGAGACCGGTAGTCGGGTATACCTGAGTCAGTACTTATTCCTGCTCCTGTGAAGAAAATAATTTTCGATGATCGAAGACAAAGCAGCTCAAGCTCATCTTTAATCCCTAGCATTTATTTGCCAACAACATATCAAAAATACTCAGCATCTAAAGAAATTGAATCAGCTGTAGAGAGTTCTTTTTTATCTACTAAATATTCGATAGCAGCCAAAACACTTCTTGCCGCTGCCGGATAGAGAAATTCTGGAGTATCTGAATATATCTTTGGCACCATTTCCTCAATACGACGAATACCTTCAGTCTTTACGCATCGTAGAATTTGTTTTTCCCTTTCTTCTCTATGCGCTATAAACGCTTCTACGTGGGATTGCGTATCAGTTATACAAGGACCATGCGTAGGCCAATAAATTTCATCATTTCGATCTAGTAGCAATTTTAGGCTATTCATATAGGACGACATATCTCCATCAGGAGGGGATATTATACTTGTTGACCATCCCATAACGTGATCCCCAGTAAAAAGGGCCCGACCTTCAACATATTGATAACACATATGATTCGACGTGTGACCAGGAGTGTGGACGCACTCAACTTTCCAGCCGTCTCCCTCAACTATCTGACCATGCTCTAGCAAATGATCGGGGTTAAAATCCTTATCACCACCCTCTTCCACCTCCTCATTGGACAACTGCCTTCCAAAGCCATGAGGACCAAAGCCATAGGTCTCAGCATTGGTATATTTCTTTAATAGTCTGCACCCGGGGGAATGATCCATATGCGTATGTGTAACAAATATATGAGTAATACTATTATCGCCCAAACCACTGATAAGAGCTTCTATATGCTCGGGATCATCTGGGCCTGGATCAATTACTGCAACATTTTTCTCGCCAATAACGTAGGTACCAGTGCCATAGTGAGTGAACGGGCTCGGATTATTCGCTATAACTCTTCGTATCTTCGGAGCTATCCGCTCTAACTCGCCATACTCAAATTCTAACTCTCTTCTGTAGGGTATTTTTACATTCATTTATTTAACAACCTCATATTATTACTGTCATAATAAAAATATTATATTTCAATATGTTATAGATTTTTTCTCAATTTATTATTTAGTATTTCTCCACTTTCACTATCGGGCATTATCGTCAAAGCAAGATTCAAGTAATACTCGGCATCCTCCCTCATATTGAATTTATATGCATCCTCAGCAACTTCAACTAATATCGTTGAGGATCGTTCTAATAATCGCGCTGCTTGGATATTTCCTGGATCAATACGTTCTATTTCCCTTGAGATTGCAATTACATTACCCTCAACCGGCTCAGTGATATATCGCTTAGAAAATAATTCCTCTGCTTTATCCAAAAGGGATGCAACATGATCACGACGCGCTATCTCCTCCTCGACACTAGCTTTCATTTTGTTTACAACAGTAGAATCCAGCCCGGCTGCAACGGATTGCTCAACAATAGAAGTCGCATCTTGAAGAGCTCCTGCAACCAAAAAGGCTTTAATCCTAACAAGCAGCTCGGAAACAATTTGCGATAACGCCTCGTTGGCAATTTTGTTACTGGGATCAGCGGCCAATACTCTGTGATATAGCTCAGCAGCATTAGCACCCGCTGGGCTAACAATTGATCCCGTCTCTCTATAGGCGCTTGCTAGCTTCAGCAGCTCTTGTATGGCAGCCTGCAGTGTCGTAGCTTGACGAATATTCTCCCGAACTTTGGTTAGTTGGGGTAGGTTCGAATTTGCCGTGATAGCTCGCTCCAGATAATTGATCGCCTCATCCACCCTTCCATCCTCAGCTGCACTGGTCGCTAAATCGGCATAATGTCGCGCTAAATTATTTAGTTCTTCGGTAGCGACGGAATAGCCTGGAGCCACTCGCAGAACCTCTTGGTATGCTTGAATCGCCAAGGTAGCCGTAGGTATATCAGACAAGCCATGAACCTCAAGTAGTTTTCTAGTACTACCAAGCAACCTTAAGACATGCCTATGATTTTGAATGTCATCCTTAAGATATGACCAAACCTCTTCATCGGGAAGAGCAATGATTGATTCCGATAACTTGGATTGGGCTCTCGTTAATTCACCCTGGCTTAGGGCTACCCTTATTTCAGTTTCCCATTGCGTTGCCAAGCTCGATATGGCCGTTAGAGCACCTTGATGGGAATCATCGATCTCCAATACTCTTCTATACCCAGCAATTATACTAATGGGGCTTTGATTTAAATCCTGATGGAGTGACTGCGCAGCACTCCACCTAGCTTGTAATTCAGAGTCATCACCAAGCCTCACGACATCTCTCACCTTCATTAGAGTATCTGGGCTTAGAAGAGCGGTTATCAGCACTGCCGATACACAAAAAATCAGAATACTAAAAATCAAAGGAAGACGAAAACTCCGCCGATCTCCACTAATACGACCCCTAAGATCATTCCTAGCCATTTCTCTCGACAATAGAAACTCATCAGCTTGAATAGATTTTATTTCCCGGGTTGTTATTCTCGAAGATTTTATTAAGCCGTGCTCAAAACGAGAGTCTATATCAATTGATAGAAGCTCTCCCTTTAGTGAATCTATAGTCCTGGGTCGATCATTAGGGTTTTTTGCCAAACAAGAGTCTATGGCACTTTGAAATGCTGCAAGATGCATCGGCAATCTAGGAACAGAGTGAGACAAATGCCTATTCCCAATTTCTGTTTCCGTAACCTCTGAGAATGGTGATTTTCCCGTCAATATTTTAAATACAAGACAACCAAAGCTATAAATATCGGCCCTATTATCAAGTATCTGGTTCGTTATCTTTTCCGGAGAGATATATTCTGGGGTTCCCGTAACATATCCTTCGCCACGATTATAAGGACGCTCGCCAAACTTGATCGCTCCCTCAAGATCGATGATCGTTGTATTTAGCGCCTGGTCAATCAATATATTACTAGGGCTAATATCGCCATGAACTAAGCGTTGGGCGTGCAGCGCGGAAAGACCATCACAAACATCGGAGATGATTTGCCTGAAAAGATCAGCACTTACGCCTTGCTTCAATTGTCGATCTATATCGTACCCATCAATGTACTTCATAGTGAAAACTAGCCCTTCATCACCAACTCTTTCGGAAATAACAGTCCGAAGATTAGGATGACTCATAGTTTTTAATAAATCTAAGTTTGGGAAAGAATCTTTGGTGTCCTGCCCAAGATACGTTTTCAGCACCCAAAACTTATCCGTGTTTTCTTCATACGCTTTTACAACCAAAGATCGTTTGCTGCGTTTAAATTCCTCCTGTACTACGTATCCACCAATCATGTATCGGGTTCTCCTAATCTAAGTATTAGAATATCTCCAGCCACCCGCTTTCCTACTATGAAAGTTCCATAAACGATCACTTTCTCTCCATTTAGGCTCACTGCGAAACCATCACCATGCGCTTTTCCGTCAATACAATCCTGTCCCTCAAACATCCAACCCATGTCTTCTAGCCATAACTCGCAACCAGGGTTAGCCTTTATCAGCTTTGTTGTTAACAGTGATCCTCTTTCCCAATACTGCAATTCTAGTTCTTGATTAGGATCTTGCTTAACTCCATAACCATGCACTTCATCGCTTTCAAATTGTCCTCGATATACTGTCCCGTCACGCCAATAAAAAACGCCGACGCCAGATCTAACATCATTCTCAAACTGGCCTTGATACTGATTTCCATTTTCCCAGGTTAAAACTCCATAACCTGTCTTTTTCCCATCCTCAAAATCTCCTAAATAAAACCGGCCATCAGGCCAACTAAATTTCCCTTGACCATCGAGCACTCCCGCCTTAAAGAGGCCTTCATAGCTCTCTCCAGAGGCCCAATGAAAAACACCTCGACCTGAGCGTTGGTCGCTTTTAAACTCACCTATATACTCATCTTTGTTAGCCCACTTAAATCTACCTTGGCCGTGCCGTTTCCCATCCTCAAAGTCACCTTCATAAAAATCACCGTTGGGCCAATCAAAACGACCCGACCCATGCCGCCTATCGGCCCGAAACGCTCCTTCATAACGCTTCCCATCCGGCCATGAATAGACACCAAATCCATGCATACGATCATTAAGGAACTGACCCTCATAACTTCGGCCATCCAGCCACGTATATAAGCCTATGCCGGTCCTTACATCATTATCAATTGCACCTTCATAGATATCTCCATTTAGTAGCTCGATGCGTTTAGCTTCTCCTATTATTGGTAAAAACCCGAAACACAACATGAGCAGGCTCATATAAAAATATTGGTTAGACCTATTCAATCAAGTAAACTCCTTTTAACTTATAAACCATACTTCAATTGACTCCTCTTTTCTTCTTTGCGTTAACTATTGCTATCGGCATTCTAGCGGGATTTCTAGGAGGTCTTCTCGGTATTGGGGGTGGCATTATCATTGTTCCGGCATTGATACTATTATTTGATCAATTCCAATTGTTTCCATCCGGCTCAGCCTCCTTGATAGCGGTAGCTACTTCTTTATCCTGTATTATATTCACATCGTTGGGCGCAACTATTCAGCAAATGCGCTCCAATATGGTTGACTGGGATATCGCTAAAGTATTTTTAGTACCGACAATACTTGGGGGCCTTATATGTGGATTTGTAGCGATCCAGTTCAGCCCTGCAGCGTTCCGAATTGGCATAGCTATTTTCTTGATTGTTATATCAAGCATAATGTTTAGTGATTGGAAGCCCAACCCATCCCATACTCTACCAACACGAGTAATAGGTGCTATGCTTGGAATATTGGCCGGGTGTATTTCAGGACTGGCAGGTATAGGAGGAGGTAATATAGTTGTGCCCATACTAACCTACTACAATCGTCCCATACACAGAGCGATTGCAACCGCCAGCACACTAGGTATACCAATAGCTCTAGCTGGTACGATTGGATACTTCCTAGCGGCCAAAAGTAAACCGCTTGTGATCCCAGATGCTAATATTATGGGATATGTCTATATTCCAGCTTTCGTCTTAATATCTCTAGGAACATTTGTAGCAGCCCCCATAGGTGTCAAAGTCGCTCATAGAGCCGACCCCAAGAAACTTCGCAAGGTATTTTCTATATTGCTATTGATAGTAGGAATCCGCTTGTTTCTTGCTTCACTGAATTTTTAATCTAGCTTTAACCTAGGTCTCGTAGCTGAATAGCATCCGAATTACCCCCAGCAAGAACATCCGATATAACAACAACCTTTTCTCCTTTTGGTATACCTTCTTTATCCAGGAGTATATGCAGAGCTCGCTGCAACGTTTTTTCAGGCTCTTGAGAGAAAGCGATTCTATGGCTATGCACTGCCCGATTTAGAGCTAATCTTCGTCTCGTTTGACTATGATTAGTGAAAGCATAAATACAAACACTTTGAGGACGAGCGTTAGTAACTAAATCTGCCATAACTCCGCGTCGGGTTATGACAACAATTCCAGCTGCTTTAATATCTTCAGCAAGTGCTACAGCATTGGTAGCGATATGCTGCTTATCAGTCTCCGCGATCAACTCCTGTTCGTAACCTAATCCGGGCCAGCTCTCTGCCTGAACTGCTATTTCATGCAGCTGCTTTACACAACGAACAGGATAACTACCGATACTTGTCTCTCCCGACAACATAATGCCATCCACACCCTCGTAAATGGCATTGGCAACATCCGTAACTTCGGCTCGTGTTGGAATAGGGTTATCAATCATCGACTCCAATAAATGTGTAGCTACAATAGATCTCTTCCCACTTCTGGCGCATTCATGAACTATTTCTCTCTGAATATTTGGTAACTTAGCTATAGCTGTCTCTATCCCCAAATCACCTCTTGCTACCATCACACCATCTGCTGCTCGAATAATTTCCGCTATATTAGAAACACCCAAACTATCCTCGATTTTGGCAATAATCTTTATATTTTTAGCCTTCGCGCCAAGGGCCTCTCGGAGCTCTTCAACATCACTAGCAGCACCTACGAATGATAAAGCAATAAAATCAACGTCATGCCTTATTCCAAACTCTATATCATCTCTATCTTTAGGAGTAATGGCTGGCATATTTAGTCGCGATCCAGGTAAGTTAACATGCTTCCTGCTGCCCAAGCTTCCCCCATCAACAACCTTACCAGTCAATTTATCAGTCGATATCTCTGTGATCTCAAAATTAATTAATCCATTATCAATGGTTAATCTACTACCAATCTCTAATAGATCAGATAGGTTTTCATAATCAATTAGAACGCCCTTCTCCTTCCTTTTTTTCTTAGTTGTAAAAATAGGAATAACTTCACCTTTAGCGAGAAGTATCGGCTCAGGAATATCACCCGTTCTAATTTCTGGGCCCTGGGTATCTAAGAGTATAGCGATAGGATATTTTACTTCCCTGTTTAATGTCTTCACCCAATTGATTACTTCTTTTGCGGAATCTTGATCCGCATGTGACATATTCAACCGAACGATATTCATTCCCGCCTCACTAAGAGATTTTAGGACATTATAATCTGCTGTAGCCGGCCCAATAGTGCATATGATTTTTGTTCGACGTCGGTGAATCATCTGAGACTTCCTCAGTTCCAAATAGTAATGACAAAATAATATAATGCCCAGTCTAGGCTAGAGTAAGATATACCGCCATGTTTTCGGAATCTTTTGTACACTTACCGTTTTACCACTTGAGTCGTATTATAGTATGGAAAAGGAAATCGCTACGGCAACTTATGGACGATACTGTTTATGCACAACGTCAACTATCAATATCCTAAAACAGAAAGCTTCGGATCCGAATGAGACCATATATCGATCTGGACACCCTTGGTACGTTGCTAAACGTATAGTCGAGAGCTTCCAAGACGATAATATCTCTGTTCCTCTTATTTTCGCTGCTGGCGAACCACTCAGCCTAAGATTTTGGGCCACGGTCAGCAACATTGATATTCTAGAATCAGCCGTAGGACGCTGGGAAACCCATTGTGCATTTGGAGCGTTGAAAGAGGTGAATCCAATCTGGAGCAGCCTCGATAGTATATTTATAGCTCCATCAAATTGGCAGCTAGAAAGAGAGCGCACTGAACAACTAAGCATACGGAGACAAAGCTTATCGTCAAAAGATCTATATCCTTATGCTATATGTGAAACACCCGCTTTCATCAAATAACTAATCACCAATCGTATCGTCAGGAGCTTTCTCAAGGAGTTCCTCGGATAATGACTTTTTTACTGGGGCACCTAGCTCTCTTAACCGCTCTACACGTCGAACCAAATTTCCTCGTCCTCCGATCATTTTTCCGAAAGCAGTATCATATGTTCTTTGAACAGTTGATAACTGGTTATTCAATGTCTCCATATCCTCAGTAAGAGATCTAAACTTATCATATAGACCGCCCGCTTGGCGGGCTATTTCTTGAGCATTTCGGTTTTGATTTTCTACTCGCCAAATACCTTCGATAATTCGCAATGTCATACTTAGAGTAGTCGGTGTCACAACGACTACACTCTTATCGTAGGCTTCATTAAATAGCTTCGGCTCCATTTGCATCGCAAGATTAAAAGCGGGTTCTATAGGAACAAAAAGGAGAACGAAATCTTGGGATTTAACATCTGGTAGCAACTCATAATCCTGCTCGGAGAGTCTTGTTATATGAGATCGCAAACTCATCAGATGATTCTTTACTGCTTGCTCTTTTTCCTCTGCAATACTAGATGATTGATATTCCTGATAAGCCAGTAAAGAGACTTTAGCATCAATAATAACCTCTTTCCCTTCAGGTAGCCTGACAATTGCATCAGGTCTTTTTAACTGTCCCTGCTCTGTTCTCTTTGTCGCCTGCAAAAAATACTCGTGATTTAATCGTAATCCCGATTGCTCTAGGACTCTCTGAAGAATGACCTCTCCCCAATCACCTTGGATTTTAATATCTCCTTTAAGGGCCCGCGTTAGGTTTCCCGCCTCTTCGTTCACCTTCTCACTCGCTCTATGCAGAGTTTTCACCTCACTCATTAAAGAAGCTCTATCTTTTGTCTCTTCTCGATGAACTTCTTCCAATCGCTTTCGAAATTCTCCCATCTGTTCTTTGAAAGGTGATAATAACTCATGCAAGCCCTTTTTCTGTTTGACGTCCTGTTCCGCAAATATTCGATTTGAAATTAACTCAAAGTTCTTTGCCAATTCACTTTGCGTCTTCTCTAATTGGCGCTCCCTTACCTTGAAGGCCTTTTCCCTTTCTTCGATCCTGACCCGTAATTCTGAGGAGGAAATTATTTCCTGGGACAATTCCTTCTGATTCACAGATAATCTTTCTTGAAGTTTGAGGCACTCATTCTCTGCGATCTCAAGCCTAGCCACCAACGCTGCGTGTTCTTGTAAAATCAGTTCTTGATTATTACCGGCCTGCCTATCTCCTGAAGGTACTTCCCTTTGTTTTATCCTCAAGAACAGGTAATAGGCTAAACCAAATCCCAACAGGATGAGTATTCCAAGACAAAAGTAGACTACAACGAAGAGCTCACTACTCATAATATAACTCTAGTTTGATTATTAAAATCCTTTAACTTCTATTACTCGCCTTAAGAAAATCAGCGGGTCGCTTTTCCATAAAGGCAGAAACCGCTTCTTTGTGCTCAGGTGATGCTGTCGCTTTTTCCAGAAAACTTCCCTCTCGCGCCATCACCTCATCTAAATCAGTTTCACACCCATTATCGGTTAATAGCTGCTTTATCCACCTCGCCTGTGTAGATGGATTTTTTGCCATAAGCGAAGCTATCTCCATAGCTTTATCCAGCAAACAATTGTGCTCGACAACGTGATCAGCCAAACCCATTTCGAAAGCTTCTTGACCAGAATACAGTTTGCCGGTTAAACACATCTCATGCGCTCGGCCGAAGCCCAGTCGTTGAATCAGAAAATGAGAGCTAGCTAGCTCAGGGACCAATCCCATTTTCACAAAGACCATACCGAATTTCGCTTCAGTGGATGCAATAATCACATCCGCCGGAAGTATACAAGTTGCTCCAATTCCTACAGACACCCCGTTTACAGCCGCGATCACTGGCTTCGATTGCCTTAAGAGCGCAACCCAGTTTGTAGCTGGAGCACCCTCGTTTTTGTCTGGATTCCCGTCGAGCTTGGCTTTAAAAACATTTTCTATATCGGCTCCCGCACAAAAAGCTCTGCCCTCGCCCGAAATAATCATTGC
>PAMO01000002.1 GCA_002707325.1 Gammaproteobacteria bacterium | reverse complement strand
GTTTTTCTTCAATAGTCTCGTATCCTCTATCAATATGGTAGATACGATCAATAATTGTCTCGCCCTCTGCAGCCAACGCCGCAACAACTAAGCTAAAAGACGCTCGCAAATCCGTTGCCATAACTGGGGCTCCCCTGAGATTGGTAACCCCTTCTACAATAGCAGATGATGGCCCTAATAAACGAATATTAGCCCCCAGTCTACAGAGCTCTTGCACATGCATGAAACGGTTCTCGAAAATTTTCTCCGTTATCAAACTAGCTCCATCAGCTATACTATTCAAAGCTAAATACTGGGCTTGCATATCGGTTGGAAATCCAGGGTACGGGGCCGTTTCCACATCTACGGCAACTGGACGTCTATCATGCATATCGAGCTCAATCCATGCTTCCCCTGTGTCTATCTCTGCTCCACTTTCTACAAGTTTATCCGTGACTGACCTTAATACAAATGGGGAAATATTATCCAGCCTCACTTTCCCTTTCGTTACCGCAGCCGCGATTAGATAGGTCCCCGCTTCAACCCGATCAGCCATTATCGAATAATCACACCCATCTAGACTGGAAACTCCTTCGATCATTACTGAAGAACTTCCTACACCAGAAATTTTTGCTCCCATGGCATTAAGGAAATTGCACAGATCCTCAACTTCGGGCTCACATGCGCAATTCTCTAGCCGAGTAACTCCCTTCGCCATAACTGCCGCCATTATCAGATTCTGAGTCCCTCCTACCGTAACAACATCGAAACAAAAATCGTTACCCTTCAAACCATGCCGAGCCTCCGCACGAACGTATCCATCTTCAACATTAATCGTGGCCCCCAAAGACTCTAACCCTTTTATATGCTGATCGACCGGCCTTGCGCCTATTGCGCAGCCGCCTGGGAGAGATACCTCTGCCTCTCCATATCTAGTCAGGAGCGGCCCAAGAACAACAAATGACGCTCGCATCGTCTTTACCAAATCATAAGGCGCCCGAAGGGATTTTAACGCAGAGGGTAAGACGTTCACTCGCATTTTATCATCAACCAGGAGATCGGCTCCAAGAGACCCAAGCAAACTGATCATTGTGGTCACATCACGAAGATGTGGTACGCGACTGAGAGCTACCGGTTTGGTTGCCAAAAGGCTAGCCGCTAAAATCGGTAGCGCGGCATTTTTTGAACCAGAAATACTCAATCTACCAGAAAGCTTTCTTCCTCCAACAATACGTAGCTTTTCCACTTAATACCTATTCTTCCTCAGGTAAAGACGCGCGAATATTGACCGCGTGTAAACGACCATCCGCGATTAGGTCGGCAATACAAGCGTAAACTGCCTGATGTCTACCCACTTGCCGCATTCCTTCAAATATTGTACTCGAAACTTCAATATTTGCGCGATTGCCATCAACTTCTGCTCTAACAACAAGATTGTCATCACGAGCCCCTAAAGTATCCATAATGCTTTTTATAATTTCTTCCTTCACCACAAATCCTAAAGCAATTTCTCAATGTCAGTAATGCATAGTATTTCTTTCACGCCCAAAACTTCAATCAACTTGGCTAGATCTTCCCGCACTCCAATATAAACTAGCTTTTGATCACAAGTCTTCGCATACCTCCACCACCCCACAAGCAATGCTACAACAGCGCTATTCGCTGACCGCAGGTCAGATAGATCGATCGCCGCCGAACCCTTAGTATTATCTAGATAATTAGTTCCCATCTCATACAGCTCTGTGAAGCTATCCAAATCAACATGGGTCGGCAAAAGAAATCTAGTTTTTCTCATATTTAATTAGCTAGGTTAAGGTCATCCTTGCCGATGACATCAGCCCAGTCATCTATTAACTTCCCTAGGTCGCCCTTATACTTTGGCTTTTGAAGCGCGCTAGCAAACTGACTACGATAAGTTAAACCAATATTGATGCCATTTACTATTAGGTTGGCCAGACGCCACCCTTGCGATTCACCTAATCGCATAACATAAATCAGCGGATATACATCCCCGGACTTAGTTCTTATCTGCATTTTTACATTCTTATATCTAGGATTCCTTTGAGCTTTAGGGTTGGGAACTAATGACAACTCGCCATCTGCGAATTCGGTTAAAGCAAGAGCATAGGTCCGCACTAATCCCCATCTGAAAGTTGAAACGAATTCCCTACGTTGCTCTTCACTAGCCCTCTTATAATGAACAGCCATAACTCCTCTAGCAAAGCTCTCAAAATCGACAACTGGAGATAATAAAGCCTCAACGTCAATAAATAAGCGTTCGGTATTTTCCTCCGTGTAACTTCCAGATTTACGAACTAAAAGCATTAAATCTTTGGAAGCATCTAGCGCTATAGCCTCTGGGGATCTGCTATTTGATTCACCAAATGCGATATTAATTGACCCATAAATCATCAGGAAAGAGCTTAGCCAAACACGAAAAAGTTTAGTCATTCTCCCCCCAGACGAGTTACCAAATCCCCGATGAGATTCTCAAGAACAAAGGCTCCTTGAGTATTCCCTTCCATAAGAAAGTCTCCATCTTGAAGGAAATCAATATCCGCTCCAGGAAGAAGGCTAATATAACGGGCACCAAGAACACCCTCCGTCAAAATTTGGGCTCCTGTATCTATCGTTAGACTGCCGGGCGGGCCATCAATCTCCATATAAACAATGGCCTGGCCATATTCAAGATCAATCTCTAAATCGGCTACTCGTCCAATTGTAACACCAGCCATGGTAACCTTAGATCGTTCCCGTAAACCCGATACATCGTCAAATCTAGCAATGACGGTGTGTACCTGAGAACTAGTATCCAAACTTATTCCGCTAACTTTAATCACAAGAAATGCTAGGGCCAATATTGCGGATAAAACAAATGCCCCAACACTAATCTCTATAGCTCGCGTGCCCATCAAAAATCTCCATACATAATTAGTGTCAGAAAGAAATCCATCGCCAGTACTACTACCGAGGATAAGACTACTGTCCGCGTAGTGGCAAGCCCAACTCCTTCGGCAGTAGGCTCAGTATCATACCCTTGGAAAACTGCAATCCACGTAATAACCAGCGCGAACAGCAAACTCTTTAAAAGACCCTTACCAATATCATTCCATAATTCAACGCCCGCTTGCATACCAGACCAAAATCCCCCCGGATCGGATCCTAGCCATTGGACAGCTACAATAAAACCTCCAAAGATACCTACGACGTTGAATATTATAGTTAGCAATGGCATAGAAATAATGCCTGCCCATAGTCGGGGAGCCACTATACGGTAAAGCGGATCAACACCCATCATTTCCATGCTCGATAACTGTTCTGTCGTTTTCATCAAGCCTATTTCCGCTGTAATCGCGGAACCCGCCCTTCCAGCAAATAGGAGTCCTGTTACTACGGGGCCCAATTCTCTGAGTAACGTGAGCGTCAAACCCAGGCCCACTGCGTCCTCGGCACCAAATCTTGAAAGCTGGGTATGAAATTGTAATGCTATAACTGCTCCAATAGAGAAAGCTGAGAGCACAATTATCAGAACTGAGCGAACCCCAACATGATGCAGTTGATTTAAGACCAAGTGCATATCTTGACCATGCGGAATATGCGCAACGGAAGTAAACCACATAGAAGTCGCGCGACCCAAGCGCGATAAATAATTTAAAGCCCAAACACCCAATCTATCGAGCAGTGCTATCAATTTTTCTCCACTACCATTAATTGTTTTTCCAAATCTTCAGCGTCCAAATGAAACGGCACCGGTCCGTTGCGCGTTCCATTTATAAATTGCTGCACTTTAGGCGAAGAACTATCAAGAATTTCCCGCGGGGTTCCTTCGCCTATCACTGAACCATCAAAAATCACGTATACATAGTCGGCAATAGTCAATGTTTCCATGACATCATGCGAAACAATCAGACTAGTAGCATTTAAGGTGCCACTGAGACTTTTTATTAAACTAATCAAAATTCCCATCGAAATAGGATCCTGCCCAGTGAACGGTTCATCATAGAGCAGTAGATGGGGATCTAATGCTATCGCCCTTGCCAAAGCTACTCGCCTAGCCATTCCCCCGGATAACTGACTTGGCTCCAGACTTGCCGCTCCACGCAGCCCTACAGCGTTAAGTTTCATTAATACTAAATCGCGGATAGCTTGCCTGGATAAATTTGTATGTCTTCGCAATGGAAAAGCAACATTCTCAAAAACGTTTAAATCAGTAAAAAGTGCGGAGGACTGGAACAACATTCCTAAGTTTTTACGAAAACCGAATAGTTCGGACCGACTCATTGAAGCTATATCCTTACCCTTATACTTCAAAAAGCCATATTGCGGCTTAAGCTGACCACCAATCATTCGAAGAAGAGTAGTTTTTCCACTCCCACTAGGACCTAAAATAGCAGTTATTTTGCCCTGTGCCACTGTCATCTCAAGATTTTGGAAAATAAAACGAGAATCCCGCTTAAAACTAAGCCCTTTTATCTCAATCATCGGTTTATAATCCACCATAGTTCTCTAATGATTTTTTAGAATATTCACTAACTATACCACCGGCTAGTGAACTCAGTAATAATGTTGGTTAACAGCAAGGATCACAATTAAAGTGTCCGCACTATAAGTACTTGCTCAATTATTTGGTTTCAAAATATGATTTGGGTGCCTGTAATAACCATGATAGTAGGACTCCTTACGCTTGTTTGGAGTGCTGACAAGTTCCTATCAGGGGCTGCTGCGGTAGCCAATAATTTTGGTATCCCTAAAATGCTTATAGGCCTAACCATAGTTTCGATTGGAACTTCCGCGCCAGAGATTTTTGTCGCTATAGCGGCATCACTTGAAGGCACCCCCTTAATCGCTGTTGGCAATGCAATTGGATCTAATATTGCAAATATTGGGCTAGTCTTAGCCATTACAGCAATAATTGCACCACTACCTTTTTCCAAAGCGGTTCTAATCAAAGAATTACCTTGGCTACTAGGGGTAACACTATTGAGCTTAGTTCTTATGTTCGATCTGACGCTATCAATCGTTGATAGTTTCATAATGCTAGCTGTTTTAGGAATGCTAGTGCTGCGCCTTGTTCGCGATAAGGAAGGAACAGCCGGTACTTTAACAAGTTCAGTTGCCGATGAACTAGAGGAAATTAGTCCTGTAAGCACACCTCGAGCAACTACTTGGCTAATTATCGGGTTGGTCATTCTTCTAGCTAGCGCTGAAGTCTTAGTATGGGCTGCCAGCACTATTGCAGACCAATTAGGAGTGGACGATATAATCATTGGTTTAACTATAGTTGCTATAGGAACAAGTCTTCCGGAGCTTGCAGCTACGGTAGGTGCAGCTATAAAAGGGCACACAGATATAGCCATCGGGAATGTCGTGGGCTCTAACATACTTAATATCCTCGCTGTATTAAGCGTGCCCGGCCTCTTTAGCACAACTTATCTAGAAAATGTCTCGTTCTGGAGAGACTGCGGAATGATGCTAGCATTAACTATAATGCTGGGATTATTTGGCTACGCTAGAAACTCTAGGCCCGTAATCACGAGGTTCGAAGGAGTAGTAATGCTTACTTCCTGGATAGGCTACAACATCTTAATTGTGCAGCAAATCTAATGCCCAAAATCATTCCACTATCCCGAATATCAAAAGCTCTAAAGCGGATTAAATTAGTGACCTTTGATGTGGATGGAGTATTGACGGATGACAAATTGATTTACGGATCAGATGGGACAGAATACAAGCGTTTTTGCGCAAAAGATGGAGTGGCAATAAAAATGCTCCAAGCAAATGGCATTGAAGTTGCAATAATATCAGGCCGAGAATCAGCCATTGTGAGAAAACGAGCAAAGGAATTAGGAATAAATCTAGTATATGAAAAAGTTGAGAATAAGCTGCATGCTCTGAATGATCTTCTATCACATACAAAAAAAGAAAGCCAAGAATTGATACACGTAGGTAATGATCTTCCGGATATAATTTTATTTGAGAAGGTAGGTGTGTCCATAGCGGTTAAAGACGCCCATCCCGCAGTGGTAAAAAGGGCAGATTTGGTGACGAGTACTGCAGGTGGAGAAGGCGTAGCAGCCGAAGTTTGTATGTGGCTCTTGCGCACACAAAACAAATGGAGCTTTGGCTAAAATGCTGCCACCGAGAAGACGAATCCTCCTTGGTACGCTAGCAGCAACTCTAGCACTTAGCGTTATTTATCTGCAGATACGCTCTCCAAAAGAGCAGCAACTACAGCTGCTTGAAACACTTTCCGGAGAAGCTGATCTGCATATTCAGAACTCGAAGATCACCCAGTTTGGAGCGAATGGGAGAATTAAATACTTGTTGATTTCTAGTGAGATTTTCAATTTCGAAGAATCTGGCCTGACTTTGCTGAAAACCCCAGAATTGACTCTATATCAGCCAAATGGTCCGCCATGGAAAATGCAAGCAGAAATCGGTGAGATACGGGAACAGAAGAAAAATAATAATTACACAGAACTAATCATTCTCAATAAAGATGTTGAAATTGAACGATATCATCCCAACGGTGATTATCTTACGATGAAATCTGAGCAATTAAGGCTATATCCGGAAGACAATTACGCAGAAACAGATCAAGATGTTAGTATCAGCTCTCATATTGGAGAAACAACAGCAGCAGGATTGCAGGGTGAAATACAAGTTGGGGCGCTTAGTCTATTCTCTTCAAGTACCAAACGTGTGCACAGTATCTTTCTGCCACAAAACATTAAGTAGCTTATTCTTAATTATAACTACTTTATATGGCCCTAGCGTCAGCGCTTTATCAGATGACGCCGATAAACCTATTCATATTCATGCAGATCAAGCTGAAATGGATCAAGAAAATGGAATTGTTAATTATAACGGGAATGTGCAGGTCGACCAAGGCACCCTAAGGTTAGTGGCTGAGAAAATAATCGTTGAGTACGAGGATCAAAAAGTGACACGCATCATCGCAACTGGCAGCCCGGCACGATATAAGCAAGTAATTGACGAAGAAGGTAATGAAGTAAAAGCTAAATCGGATAAAATAATTTACTTCACTAAAAATGAAATGATCGAACTAATTGGAAACTCATATTTATGGGAAAATGATAACGAAATAAATAGTAGTGTTATTAGCTACAATATTAGAGAGGGCAAAGTAAATGCGGAATCGCAAGAAAACCAACCGGTTAAGATGATTTTGCAGCCTCATAACTCAGTCGTCCCAAAAAAATAAAAAGAGAAAAATTTAAAATTATGGCAATTCTCCAAGCTAATTCACTACGCAAAAAATATCGCAATAAAGTAGCTGTAGAGAATGTCAGCCTAGAAGTTTCTGGCGGGGAAATAATCGGTTTGTTAGGACCGAACGGAGCGGGGAAAACCACCTGTTTCTATATGATTGTGGGACTTTTGCATGCGGATGGTGGAGATATTGTCTTAAATGGCAAATCAATCACAAACAAAGCTATGCACCAACGAGCACAATCGGGAATTGGTTACCTTCCACAAGAGGCTAGTGTTTTCAGAAAATTGACAGCTGAAAATAATCTAAAAGCAATTCTTGAGTTGCGAAAGGATCTAAGAAAAAACGAACGGAAAGCACTCCTGAATCAACTAATTGAAGAGTTCAATCTCGAGGGTGTTAGAAAATCTCTTGGAGAAAGGCTTTCTGGCGGGGAACGACGGAGACTGGAGATTGCTCGATCTTTGGCAATGGAACCAACTTTCATGTTGTTGGATGAGCCCTTTGCAGGAGTGGATCCCATATCTGTATCAGATATAAAGGATGAAATAAAAGGACTGGCCTCCCGGGGGATAGGAGTATTAATAACAGATCATAATGTGAGGGACACGTTGGATATATGTGATCGGGCATACATTGTTCACGAAGGCCACATAATGGCTAAAGGAACACCTACTGAAATATTGGAAAATAAGCAGGTCCAAAATGTTTATCTCGGAGAAGGGTTCTCCATATAAGTTAGTACCCATGAAAGCCTGTAGCACAGACGCAAACTTTTGGAACATATTCAGATATCCTAACTATTACTATGAGCAATAAGTTATCCACGCATCTTACCCAGAGGGCAGGCTTGTCCCATAGACTCCAGCGCGCTATTAATATGCTTCAAAAATCGAATGTCGAATTAACTTATGAGATAGCGCAGGCTCTAGAGAAAAATCCTCTGCTTGAGACTACAAATGATTCAGGCGCTGAAGCTATTTCTCACAATGAAACTAGACTATCTAGGGAAAGGGGAGAAGAAATAGAGGAAGAATCTTGGATCGAAAATATACCAGATAAAGTGAATATCTTATCAGAAGAGCTAGAATGGCAACTAAGTCTGATGCAGCTTCCCGAACAAGATAAAAAAATTGGGTCAATCATTATAGGTGCTTTGAATACAGATGGGTTACTAACGCTAACCTTAGAAGAAATATTGGGCATAGCTAGGTCAATTTCTGAAAAATACAAGAGGATCGAAAAGCCCCAAATCGAGCGCATATTAAAAATAATACAAATGTTTCACCCGACTGGAGTGGCTGCGCGAAACCTCCAGGAATGCTTGATTTTGCAGTTAACAGCTATGTCAGCTTCTACCCCATTAAGAAAACAAGCTCTAAGTGTAGTAACCCATCATATGGACATACTCGCAAAAAATGATTTGGTCGCTATAGGAAAATTAACGAAACTTAAGAACAAAGATGTTAATGATTTATTAAAATTAATTCGTTCCTTGAATCCCCGGCCTGGTGCTAACCAGTCACGGGATCATACGGAATATATTGCCCCAGATCTTGTTGCCCGAAAAGGGAAACGAGGGTGGGAAGTTCGCCTTAATGAGCATGCTATTCCGCAGGTAAGCATAAATAAAGACTACGTGGATTTGCTGCGTAGTTCAGGCGAAGAATCAGATATCGGGTACCTGAAGGAGAACCTATCAGAAGCACAGTGGCTTTTAAGGAGCATTGAAACACGCAACTCTACACTTTTGTCAGTCGGCCAATTCATAGTTAGTTACCAATCAGCGTTTCTTGATAAAGGAGATGTTGAAATGCGGCCATTAAATCTCAAAACAATAGCCGATAGTATAGAAGTGCATCCATCAACAATATCTCGCATTACTCGACATAATTTCTTAGCAACTCCAAGTGGATTATTCCCAATGAAATATTTCCTATCTGGAAATATCAGGAATGTATTGGGTCAAGGGACAATATCAACTACCGCTATTAAATCGCTCATTAAAGAAATTACTATGTCGGAGGACCCCAAAAAACCACTAAGTGATAGTAAAATTGTCCACCTTATAGAAAAAAGAAATATTAAAATCGCCCGAAGGACCGTTGCTAAGTATAGGTCGCTAATGGCTATCCCATCATCTAATCAACGCAAATCACTAGCTAGATTGAAACTGTGAAGATAACAGAAACACTTCCCATTGATTGTACGCGAGCAGACATCTCTGTGCGCTCTAGGAAACATGCATTGGAAATAGCGGCAGAGCTCCTAGCCAAAAAGGAATTCTCTCTGACAGAACGTTATATTTTCGATGCTTTTATGGAGAGAGAACGTCTAGGGACCACTAATTTGGGAAATGGTGTAGCTATACCGCACTGCAGACTAAACTGTAGCGTAATACGCAGTTCTTTTTTAATCTTCTCCGATTCCATCAACTACGATGACAGTGAACAGGATAATATTTACATGTTATTCGCGCTCATAGTACCTACGTCTGAAAATGATCTTCATCTTGAACTATTAGCAAAACTCAGTGCAATATTCTCCGATTCGAAAAATCGCGAAATGCTCAAGAGTTCGACCACTGATGGAGAATTAAACAATACTATGATCAGACTTCTAGATTCCGTTTAGAAATGAAACTAATTATTATAAGTGGTAGATCTGGCTCTGGAAAAAGCACGGCGCTCAAGGCTTTGGAGGACATCGGGTACAACTGCATAGACAATTTTCCACTCAATCTTGTTGAGGCGCTTCTGGATAAAGTAGTACAACCACAAAATAGCTCAGTAGCTATTTGTATGGATGCTCGCAATGAAAATCTAGAAGGATTCCCCGAAATTTTTGCGAAATTGAAAGCTTTAGAAGTAAATTGCGAAATAATATTTTTAGATGCTGAAACTTCGACGTTGGTTAAACGTTTTAGTGAAACTCGGCGAAAGCATCCGCTTACAAAAGACGGGATTGATCTATTACAGGCGATTGAAGCGGAAACCGTAGTATTGTCAAATATAAATGACCTCGCGCACTTAAAAATTGATACGACGTCGCTAAATGGGAATAAATTAGCTCAGGTAATTAAAACCCATGTGGGCGAGAAAAAAGATACGAAAATCTCGCTAATATTCCGTTCTTTTGGGTTCAAATATGGCATCCCAGCCGACGCTGATATGGTCTTTGACATTAGATGCTTGCCTAATCCCTACTGGATAGAAGAATTGCGCGAGATGACTGGTCTGGAAAAAGACGTAGCAGGCTATCTTGAAAAAAATGAATCTGCAACGAACATGTATGAGGATATAAATAAGTATTTAACGAAATGGGTCCCAGAATTTGAGCAAGATAACCGAGCATACCTAACAATAGCTATTGGTTGCACTGGGGGTCGCCATCGAAGCGTCTATTTTGCTCAGCGTTTGGGAGAACAATTCCATAACTCCTACTCTAATGTATTAATTAGACACCGAGACCTTCCGTAAATATGTTGAAATGTTCTCTGGTTATTCATAATCGGTTAGGGCTTCATGCTCGAGCAGCCGCCAAATTCGTAGACCTCGCAAAAACATTTGATAGCCATATCACGCTATCAAAAAATGATCAGGGTGCAGATGGGAAAAAGATAATGGATATTTTGCTACTTGCAGCTCCAAAGGGGACCAAAATAAATCTTGCAGTAAAAGGCGTAGATGAACGCTTAGCTTTTAAAGCTCTATCAGACCTAGTTTCTAATGGGTTCGGGGAGGAATAAATCCGAACGAAGATGTCTTCATGTGCGTGCTATCATGATCACAGAAACACCCCATAAAACTCAGCCGAAAATAAGAGAACAATCGTGCTGCAAAATATTGAACTACAAGAAAAGCTAAGCGAGGTAATAAGGCAATACGGTAGAGGAAGCCTTGTTGAAAGTCGTCATCTGCTTACCTCAATGCGGCCACCAGAAATTGCAAATCTATTGGAATCTACTCCTCATAAAGTCCGATGGGTTTTGTGGGGCTTGCTGCAAGAGGATGAAGAGAATCAGGTACTTCAGCATTTACACGAAGATGTACTTGCGGAATTTCTTGAATCAATGCACCCAAAGCGACTTGCTTCTGCCGCTGAAGAGCTGGAAACAGATGATTTTGCTGATTTGCTTCAACAACTCCCAGATACTATCTCCGATCAGGTCCTATCATCACTTGACGCACGAGACCGTGCGCGGGTTGAGTCAGTGTTGTCATATCCCGAGGATAGCGCGGGTGGGCTCATGAATACTGATACCATAACCGTTCGACCACGACACGCTATCGAAATAGTATTGCGGTACCTGCGCTTACAGCAGGATATGCCAGATACTACCGACGCACTAATTGTAGTAAATAGTCAGGACGAGTACGTTGGAATGCTTCCTCTTGCAAAACTGCTTACTTCCAATCCAACTGTGACTGTCGGAGAAGTTATGGATAGGGAAGCCGAAGCTATACCCGCCCGTACTACCGACACCGATGTGGCCAGAATGTTTTCAGATCAAGATCTAATATCAGCTCCGGTAATAGACGGAAATGGCCGACTATTAGGCCGAATCACTATAGATGATGTCGTTGACGTGATCATAGAAGATGCTGATGAAGCGGTTTTCGCACGTGCTGGGCTTGATAGCGACGAAGATACATTTGCTCCCATTATAAAGTCCGTTAAAAATAGGGCATTTTGGCTAGGAATAAATCTCCTTACTGCCTTTTTAGCTGCTTCAGTTATTAATATTTTTGAAGAAACTATAGGAAAAGTAGTGGCTTTAGCTATCCTAATGCCAATCGTTGCGAGTATGGGAGGCATTGCAGGGACTCAGACCTTAACTCTAGTAATCCGAGGACTAGCGCTTGGTCAGATAGGTCGAGCCAATTTAGTTTATCTATTGAATAGAGAGGTCTTGGTAGCACTGTTAAATGGGATCATCTTAGCCGCAGCGGTCGCTGCCGTTGCTGCTTTCGCATTTCAGGACTTGTTGCTAGGGTCTGTGATTGCACTTGCTATGATAATTAATCTCATTGTAGCTGGAATAACTGGGAGTCTTCTACCCAGCATATTGACTAAATTAAAAGTTGATCCAGCGATAGCAGGTGGTGTGGTACTTACAACTGTCACCGATGTAACTGGCTTTTTTGTATTTTTAGGACTTGCTACCTGGGCTTACGCGTAAAATCTAATTCGCCACCATCATATTGCTCACCAAGATACTTGGTATAATGAAGTTTCCCCTATTATCTGGGTCATCCCCAATGCACTGTATATCTTTATAAATATCTTTTAAATTACCCGCGATAGTGAGCTCATCTGCGGGGAAAGCTAGTTTGCCATCCTCAATCCAGAATCCCGAGGCGCCACGAGAATAGTCGCCTGTCACTAAATTAACTCCTTGCCCCATAAGATGCGTTACCAATAAACCACGATCCATATCGCAAATCATATCGTCAACAGTTTTTGTCAATCCAGATATTTGAAGATTAAAAACTCCACCAGCGTTACCAGTCGTCTCCATACCTAGCTTACGGCCAGAATAGCTGCCTAGAACATAATTCGTGACCACTCCATTTTCTATGAATTTCTTGCGAGCAGCAGCAACGCCTTCACTATCGAAATAACAACTACCAAAACCGCCAGTTAACTGAGGATCCTCATATACAGAAATTTGAGGATTTAGAACCTCTTTTCCTAAAGAATCAGTTAAAAAAGAAGCTTTTCGATAGAGAGACCCCCCACTTAACGCGGTCACTAGATGTCCAATCAAAGTATTGGCTACATCTGCGGAAAATAAAACAGGAAATACTCCCGTAGCAATTTTCCGTGGGGACAGTTTAGAAACAGCTCTTCTCGCTGCTTCCTCGCCTATAGAAGCATACGCCAGTAAATCATTCGGGTTACGCGCTAGCGTATACCAATAATCCTGCTGCATTCCCTTGCTATCTTCTGCTATCAAAGAACACCCCAGACTATACCTGGTCCCAGATAATCCCCCCAGAAATCCGTGACTATTTCCGTACACCCGAATCGCCTGAGAAGAGTTGGCCTCGGCTCCCTCTGAATTAACAATTCGTTTATCAAAAGCAAAACCAGCTGATTCACAATCTATAGCAATATCTTGAAGTTCCTGGGGTTCAGGTGACCAAAAGTTGAAAATACCCAAATCATTTTTAGGTTGATCAGCCATCCTTTGCGGATCAGCAAGCCCAGAACAGGAGTCTTCCTGAGTAAATTTTGAAATATTCTTAGCGGCCTTAACAGTCTGCTGAATAGATGATTTATTGAAACGAGTAGTACTAGCGGTTCCCTTTCGCTGTCCACTATAAAAACTAACAGCTAATCCTCTATCATGGGAAAACTCAATTGTCTCTAGCTGGCTTCTTCGCACCCTGACCTCTAGTCCAACATCTTCATTAGCCGATACTTCAGCATCTGTTGCTCCTTGACGACTAGCTTCGTCCAGTACGTCCGAAACCAACTGGTGAAGCTCTTCTTGATTATCACGAACGTCAATCATGTTTTTATATTAGCTCTAAAATGATTGTTGCCTATCTTATTAGATTCACAATAAAGTTAAACATATTAAATAAAGCAAGCTTTCTATGAGCGAAAAAAATCGAAGCAAATCGGACCAAAAACGACAAGCTAAAAAGTTGGAAGAAGTAGCGGAGAAGCTCACGGAGCTTAGCCCGAGGCAGTTAGCTAGGCTAAAGCTTAGAGAGAATTTATTAGAGGCAATACAAACCCACCAACGGCTGCGAAATAAAGAGGCTAGACGCAGAAACATCCAATTTCTCGCAAAGCTAATGCGAAAGGATTCCTCGCAAGAAATAAAGCAAGAGATTGATAAAATTACTGGCAATTCAATAATCGCAAAACGAGACCTTGCAAATCTCGAAAGCTGGAGGGAGAAACTACTTTCTGATAACTCAGCTCTCGGCGACTATATCAATGAGTATCCTGGAACAAAGCATCAAACATTACGACAACAAGTGATAACCGCAAGAGAAGCTATTGGAACCGGCAGTGAGAAACTAGCTTCTAAGCAATTACTAAGATATCTGCGAAGACAAATGGAACATCAAGAAGAATGAGTTCCGCCAACAGTTAAATTATCAACTTTTAATGTGGGCTGGCCAACCCCAACCGGCACAGATTGCCCATCTTTTCCGCACACGCCTACCCCATTGTCCAATGCCAAATCATTCCCCACCATCGAAACAAGACTCATAACTTCGGGCCCATTACCGATCAAAGTCGCTCCTTTAATCGGAACTGTAAGCTTCCCATTTTCGATTAAATATGCCTCAGTAGTTGAGAAAACGAACTGGCCAGATGTTATATCTACCTGACCACCGCCAAAATTTACCGCATATATACCCTTCTTTACCGAAGACAGAATTTCTTCAGGATCCCTATCTCCACCCAACATAAAAGTATTTGTCATACGAGGCATTGGCAGATGGGAAAAAGACTCTCGTCTCCCATTACCCGTACAAGGAACATTCATTAACCTGGCATTCAATTTGTCTTGCAAATATCCCTTTAATACACCATTTTCTATTAATACAGTTCGCTGCGTCGCAGAACCTTCATCGTCAATTGTTAGAGAACCACGACGATCTTTTATAGTTCCATCATCAATTATCGTACATAAGGGACTTGCTACGAGTTCACCAATTCGGCCTGCAAAAGCTGAACTGCCTTTCCGATTAAAATCTCCCTCCAGTCCATGTCCAACAGCCTCATGCAGAAGGACGCCAGGCCATCCAGGGCCCAAGACTACTTCCATAGATCCTGCCGGAGCGGCGATAGCGTCTAAATTGAGTAGCGCAATCCGAACGGCCTCCCTCGAAAGCTGCTTTACATAGTCTACTGATCTAAATACTGTCAGTTCGGTTCGACCTCCTCCTCCAGCCGATCCTCTTTCTCGCCGTTGACCTTGCACAACGATCACGGAAACATCCATTCTAACAAGTGGCCGAATATCCGCTTGCAATGTCCCGTCAGATGCCATCACCAAAACGACTTCGTAACTTGCTGACAGTCTTGCACTTACTTCCGAGACCCGAGGATCCGCTTCACGGGCAAACTTATCAGCCATAGATAATAGCCCCACCTTTTCATTATCCTCCATCGAAACGATAGGGTCGTTGGGGCTATAACGCAAAGAAGTGTCTTCAGTATGGGCGGCTCTAAGCGTCCCTTTTTTCCCTTGCCTAGCTATCGACCGAGCAGCGCCTATAGCCGAAATTAACCCGGCTGAACTAATATCCTCCGCGTATGAAAAACCTGTTTTATCTTCACTTATAGCTCGGACGCCGACGCCCTGGTCTATACTGAAAACACCATCCTTAACTATCCCCTCTTCAAGGGACCAAGACTGGTATCTCTGACTTTGGAAAAAAAACTCAGCAAGATCTATTCCTGGAGTCACCATGTTCCCCAGTAAAGAATCTAATTTTTCTAGATCAAGATCAGAAGATTCAAATAAAGCCTCAAGAGCGTTATTCATTAGATTTTGCAATTCCATACTCCTATCTCATGGGTCAGCCAAGGCATTTGTAGGCTGCTCAACGGCCAAATCTTTGACATCTTCCTTTTTATCGATAGCTTCCTCTTTCAATACCAATTTCTCTGAGGATTCGACAAGGTCAAGCAACTTTAACTCTGGCGCCGCTAGTGTACCCCGCAAAGAATACTTGGCACTACTCACTTGCTCCAGTGGTTTGCGCAAAACTCTCTCCCCAACCAAAACACCTGCACCAGCTATAGGATTAGCTAAGGCTAAATACAGCCCATACCATGGCAAACTTTTAGTAACTGGTAGCGTAACAATCATTTCATTATCGAGACGACCGCTGTCTAAGTCTATAGTCCCATCAACCTCAAAGCTTGAACCCGTTCCTCTAAGCTTTAATGTATCAACAAAAGACAGAATACCATTATTAAAGCCAAGCTCTGCCTCAAGATTATCGAACGCTATTCCCTTACCCGTAACGTCAGAAAAGTCGCCACGCAATCTTTTAGCTATCGCATTAAAATTAATTAGACTTAGAATGCGAACAGCACCCCCTCCAGATTCAATATCCACAAAACGTCCATCCCTCGCTTGCAACTTGGCTGAGCCAATCAGGTCCAATAGCTGGATTTCTAATGGATTCCCAAACCATCTAACATCAGCTAAAACGGAAACTTCCTTTGCATCTACTGTAGGAACATATCCCCAAAGAGGCAAAACGTCCGCTATATCTTGAGCCTTAACTTCTCCTGAAAACCTTGTTTCATTGCTATTTAAGTTCCAAACTAAACCGGGCTCACTGGTTATCATCAAACCATTAATAGAGGCATCTAAATGCTTAAAATTTAATCCTTTTGAATCACTGGCTAGATTAAAATTCCATTTTCCATAGGAGGTATTTCCTATATGAAGATCTTTAATTCTCACTACCAATTCTGGAATTTCTCCGTTATCTCCCAAATCTATTTGAGTGCTTTCAACCACAGGAAGATTTAGGTAATCAAATATGGCCAGAACTCGTCTATCAGAGCCGCCGCTGAATTTAACATCGACATCTGGGCTAACCACATTGATTGCAAAATTACCTGATCCGATATCCCCGTTTACTAAAGTATCAAGAAGAACGGTAGAGCCAATGCCAATTTTTTCGAGTCGTAAATTAGCAATATTTATAAAGAAAGAATCTCCAAAACTCAGTGCTTCGGAGCTAAAATTATCTAGTTGAACAAGGCCCAGATCACCAGTTAAGGTAATGTGACTCCATAGGTCGCGCTCTTTATTGAAAGGGATGGGGGCAACATTGAACCCTAATGAACCACGCAGTCCACTCTCTCCCATATGAAACCAAGATCGCATTAACCCATAGCTAATTTCGATTTTATTGTATTGCGATAAAAACTCTATTTCGGCATTAAATGGCGCTGATGCTCCAGCCTCTTTATGAAGGTCAGAGGGTAACATAACCTCTAAACCTAATAAGTCTGAAAGTATATTCAGACGAGTCGATTTATCCCTTTCCTTAAAGAAGAGTAGCTCTGCAGAAAAATCGAGGTCTCCTTTGAGCAATCCTGTGTTATCTAAATCAAGAACATCTAAAATATTGAGGTCACCGGCAGTACCAGAAAAACTTAGAGCGGTAGTCAATCCATCACTTTCAAAATAAATGTCAACTGGTCTTCCAAATAGTGACCCTTTTATATTCGACGAGTTAATACTGATTGGATACTTGTAATCAACCTCTCCCATAAGACCACGGAAGTCTAGAGCATACGCTGGAATATTGAGCTCAACATTGTTCATATTTACTTCAAGCTCAACCTCAACCGAATCATCCTCAATGTTTTCGAGAAAAGGAATTCTTATATCGCCTGACCAGGTTATCGGTCCAAATCCTATCCAGTCTGGCTCAATGAAGGTAAGCTGATCTTGTAACGGTGTCACACGAACTAATTCAAGCGCACTACTCATACTAATATCCCAGCGCCCAACTATGTCAACGTAACCATTGCCCCTTTCATATAAAACCTGAGTTCCTCCTAATTCAATATCCGGAAACAATTTCGCTTTGGCAATCTTTAGTCGTGTCGTTGCTCCGGACATCACAACCTCACCAACTAAACCTTGCACTACTGGCCATCTATCGTGATAACTTATTCTAGCTTCCTTCAATCCCCCTCTTATTTCGAATCGATTACTAAATGGCAGATCGGCAGAGCTAAGATGACCTTGGTAAGCAACGCTAGCTGAATTTAAATCTCCTTCAATCAAAGAGCCACGTAACCAATTATTTATACTTCTTGGCATCGTTTGCGGAAGATATGCGAAAAAGGTATCGAAAGGCATATTTTCGATAGAGGCTGAAATACTTAACTGCCTCTGCGCAGAATCCAAAGGTCGAGCTAAGGAAAAGCTACTCTTAATCACCTGGTCAAGATTAGAAAACTCTAAGTCAGTGCCCCGAATCCCCACATAACCTTCATTAAACCATAGCCTCACTTTACCCTTCGAAAATCCAAGATCCCATTTATCAGGGAAAGTCTTTGGCCATCTCAGCGTAAGCATGGAGCTTGCTAGGTTGAACTGGAGCCCATTATTGAACCCAACAAGTTTCCCAGACCCTCCCCGCATTTCAGGAATTCCATTCCAAGCATCGAGACTGAGATTATCGAAAATACTGGCATATCCAAAAATCCCGTTATTGATGTTAACCCGAACCCAAATGTCAGATGCCTCTCCCTCAATATTTAGTTTCCTAAGAAAATCGGGTTCGCCAATAAAAGAAGAAAATACTGCTCTAACAAAATCGCTCCCCTCTTTCAAATCCATCTGCTCTATATGTAATTCAGCTATTCCATTCTCTAGCTTTAGCGGAATCTCGGGCAAAATTAATTGCTTTTTATTGCCCGGCTGATCAACTTGCTTTTGCAACCATTTCAGTTGTCGCAATATCCCGTGAATCTTTCCTTCAACGCCCTCCATTTCTGCCGCTATTTGTAGCGCACCCTGTTCGACTCTATACGGCGATCCAGTACTCTTAATTTCAAGTACTATCTGGCTACTGGAAAGCGAGTTTTCTACCACCCAGTGCAAATCAACATTTCTAAGAATTAAATCAGAAACGCCAAAAACCGACGTTGGAACATGAAAATCATTAGACTTCACAACGAATTGTCTTCGTTTAGACATGAAAGGTTCAATACCATCGCGATCGTAAAAATCGATGAGTAATGAACAATCTAATACACACCTTTCTTTGCGATTTCTATCGGACACGTATAGGAATTTAGCCTCTAATTGGTGATGATGACCGCCACTTTCATTTACAGCTACGTACCTGATGCTGTAGTTAGATTTTTTTTGAGATGACGTAAAGGAAACTGCGGATTTTATTTCCAATTTATCGCTAAAATAAAAGAAATCCAAAAACGGATTGGATATACGACTTTGTCTAAAATTAATAAGCTCCCTAATTCCCGAGTCAAACTCTATGTGTCCACTATCAATCTCCAAATTGCGGGCCACAAACCGATTTTTAGCAAGGCTTTCTAATAGATCGATTTCAAGGGTCACATCTGTTAAATGACCAGAGGATAAGACGACTTGCCCAATATTGACTACTGGGTTTGTTCTCCGCCAGTACCCCGATAACTTGCGAATTTCAATGTCATTTTCTTCTAAAAGCTTATTTATCGGTGCCTCAAGTTCGGCAATAAAATGAATTCCAACTCGGCCAGTTAACTGAAGCATTGCTATGAAAGATGAGACCAGTACTAATAGAAGAAAAAACTGCCTTAAAAAGAGTCCCTGCAATTGCTAAATCCACCTTTCACTAAGTTTCTTGCTTAAGGGTACTGTATACCAACTCACCAAAACTTGACCCCAAATTTTTTAAGCATAATTTCGGTCTCATTCAAGGGTAAACCTACTACGGCAGAGTAACTTCCAACTAGTCGTTCAACAAAAACAGCTCCTCTCCCTTGTATAGCATAACCACCACACTTGTCCTTAGGTTCACCAGTAGCCCAATACTCGTGAGCCTCATCTGCAGTAATATTCCTAAAACAGACCTTACTAGTGACGACTAAAGATTCTGTATGATCGCCATCACTTATCGCTATACCGGTAACAACCTTATGCCATCGTCCACTTAACGCCATCAACATTCTTGAGCCGTCTTCTAGACTTTCTGGCTTACCAAAAATTCTTCTGCCTAAACTTACTGCGGTGTCAGCCCCCAAGGTAATATGATTTGGTAAAAGAACACTTTCTGCTTTTTCTTTGGCCATACGCCTAACATAAGATTTAACTCTCTCCCCAGCTTTTCGTTCCTCTGTTAATTGAGTCGCACGAACCTGGAACTCTAGCCCCACCTGTCGGAGCAAATCGGCCCGGCGAGGAGAAGATGAAGCTAAAACTAAACCGCGGGAAGTCATCATTGTACCTCTACACGCGAACATAGTTTTTGCATAAATCTGCGGACTAGTGGCCAAATTAGCATACTAGATAAAGCGGGCAATATTATTTCCCAGGAAACAAGCCGACCCCAGCCTTGATCCTGAGTGATAGCACGAGCTAATTCACAACCAAATAACAGCCAAAAAATTACAAAGCTTTGCTGAAGCGCAGAATACATTCTAAATCGTTCATATAGCCGCCAACCTAAATATGTCACCGAAGCCAGCAGGAAAGCATTCAACCCAAGCATATCAGCCAAAAGCACATCCGTAAGAAGACCAATCATCCACACCGTCACCAAACCCAATCGATTTGGATATTCAAAAGACCAAAAAATTACTGTTAAGTATATCCACAAAGGCCTGAACCATCCTAACCACTGAGGCCATACCTCAGGCGTGTATGCGACTGCCAAAATCATAGAGGCGATAACACTGCCCAAAATTAAAAACGTTCCGTTATAACTACTCACAGAAGCTTTTCTTTAACAATCAGCACATGATGAGAACGATCCAAAAGCGCTGTCGGTTTAATAACAACTTTAGCGTAACTCAATGTCGGATCGATGGTGATGGCATCAACATAGCCCACAGGATATCCTTGAGGAAACCGGCCACCCAATCCCGATGTCTCGGCTAGATCTCCCTTAACTATATCTGCTGTGATAGGCACGTTCTCCAATTCAAGCTGATCCAGCCTGCCAGTACCAGCAGCTATACTTCTAACTCCGTTACGGTTTATCCGAATAGGGACCGCATGACTAACATCACTAACAAGCAGTACGCGCGAGGTTGATCTCCCAACTCCAACTATTTGCCCAAAAAGTCCTGATGAATCAATAACTGCTTGTCCTTCAACCACGCCATCTCTAAATCCTTTATCTAGAATAATTTGATGTGTATTAGGAGTAGGAATAACACCTAAAAGCTCCGCAATTAAAACTCCTCTAGCTAGTCGTTCTTGGCTACCTAATAGCTCCCTTAACCGTTCATTTTCCTTTTTCAAACTTTGAAGTTGCAACGACTCATTATAAGACTTAAGTAGCTGCTGCTCGAGATTTCTATTCCGACCAACCAGTGATCTCCTGGAAGTAAACGATTCTGAAATTGTTTCCCCTACGCTATAGGGGAGCTGGGCTACATATCTTATGGGTATAACGAAACTGCTGATAACGCTTCTTACTGGTGAGAGCGTGGGCGAGGTGGACTCGAAAAAAAGAGAAAATCCTGACAAGAGAAATAATCCTAAAAGGATATATTCAGCTCCGGATTCGCGAGTAAAGAGCGCCTTAATGTCAGATCCTCCCCACTATCCTTATTCAGTCGATAGAAAATCTGCGGTCCCTGGGTTATCCATCATTTCAAGAGCTTTCCCCCCTCCTCTTGCAACGCAGGTCAAAGGGTCTTCAGCTATTATAACAGGTAATTTAGTCTCCTCAGCCAGGAGAACATCCAGATCTTTGAGTAAAGCTCCTCCACCCGTTAGTACTAAACCTGTCTCAACAATATCTGATGCCAATTCAGGAGGGCATTGCTCCAGCGCACTCTTAACTGCCTGGACAATCATAGTTAATGGCTCCTGAAGAGCCTCCAAAATTTCGTTGCTGTTTAAGGTGAAACTTCTAGGAACGCCCTCCGCTAGATTGCGGCCTCGAACATCAATTTCTCGCAGTTCTTTTTGTGGATAAGCCGCTCCAGTTTCCGTTTTTATTCGTTCGGCTGTAGCCTCTCCTATTAAACTCCCTTGGGTTCGGCGAACGTATGCTACGATAGCTTCATCAAACCGATCTCCTCCAACCCGAACAGTATCTGAATAAACAACCCCGTTTAAAGAAATAATTGCAATCTCTGTTGTACCGCCTCCAATATCTACTACCATCGTACCAACCGCTTCCTGCACAGGGAGGCCGGCTCCTATAGCAGCAGCCATCGGCTCCTCCACTAAACGCACATCTCGAGCGCCGGCAGATAAAGCACTTTCCCTTATTGCGCGACGCTCAACTTCTGTAGACTTACATGGAACACAAACTAAAACCCTGGGACTTGGTCGAATGAACGAGTTTTCATGGACTTTACTAATAAAATATTTCAGCATTTTCTCTGTAACCAAAAAATCAGCTATAACCCCATCCTTTAATGGTCTAATAGCAGTGATATTACCCGGAGTTCTGCCAAGCATCCTCTTAGCATCTAGCCCTACAGCTGCCACTGTCTTCTGATTTCCTTGAATACGAATTGCTACAACCGAAGGTTCGTTAAGAACAATCCCCTCATCCCGTACATAAATAAGAGTATTTGCCGTACCTAAATCAATAGACAAGTCTCTAGAGAACAACCCTCGAATATTTTTGAACATATGCCAAACGCCCTAATAATGGCCACAATTATGGAACCTTAGCAAGTTGTGGAGGTTCATGGAACCTACATAAACTATTTGTAAAACTAACACGGTCAGCGTTCCCATTCTTCTTATACTCCTTTAGGCTATAACTTATGCCAAAAATTGATGTTGAACACTTATCTCGCCTAGCCCAAATTGGGCTTGAAGGTGAAGAATTATCAGAACTCTATGAGAATTTAGATCAGATCATGCGCATGGTCGATCAAATGCGGGAAATTGATACGACAGAGGTAGAGCCACTCGCACATCCGCTTGATGCCAATCAACAGTTGAGATCAGATGTCCAGACGGAAGAAATAGATAGGGAACTAAACCAAGCAATGGCCCCTTTGATAGAAGACGGATTCTACATTGTCCCAAGAGTAGTAGATTAGCATGGATCCTTTTATAGAAATTAACGCCATTCGAAAGGGTCTAGCAGACGGCGAATATTCAAGCGCCGAAATTACAAAATTTTATCTTGATCGGGCAAAAAAACTAAACAGCCAATTAAATAGTTTCATTTCATTTTGTGAAGAGCAAGCAATCGAGCAAGCGAAAAACGCTGATAATAAAATTGCAGAAGGCTCTTCTGGCCCTATTACCGGAATACCCTTAGCGCATAAAGATATATTTTGTACAAAAGGAATAACTACTACTTGCGGATCACGAATGCTTGAAAATTTCGTTGCTCCATACGACGCTACAGTTGTGGAACGGCTGAATAAAGCAGGGGCGGTAACTATCGGAAAAGCTAACATGGATGAATTTGCCATGGGATCATCTAATGAGAATAGTTACTTTGGAAATACGAGTAATCCATGGGATACAGATCGGGTGCCCGGAGGCTCTTCGGGTGGATCAGCAGCTGCTGTAGCAGCAGGCATGATCCCAATAGCAACAGGCACCGATACGGGTGGTTCAATTCGACAGCCAGCAGCGTTTTGCGGCATTTCTGGACTCAAGCCTACCTACGGTCGAGTATCTCGCTATGGAATGATAGCTTTCGCTTCTAGTCTCGACCAAGCCGGGGTGTTAGGTCGAAGTGTAGCGGATATATGCCTTCTCTTGTCACAATTCGGCGGGCCAGATGTCCTTGACTCTACCAGTCACCCTATACCGGACAATTGGCTTTCAAGTAATCCGAAACTTAATCCAACAAAGCCTGAAGCAAAGATTACGATTGGCCTCCCTAGAGAATACTTTGACCAAACCCCAAATTTAAAAAGTGTCGAAATTGCAATGCGTGTATTTGAAAACGCTGGGTGTATCTTGAAAGAGGTGTCACTACCAAGCACGGAATCCGCTATTCCAGCCTACTATATTATTGCTGGAGCTGAAGCCTCTACTAATCTTTCCCGATATGATGGAGTCCGATTTGGTTATCGTTGTCAAGATCCAGAATCACTTTCGGATCTATATCAACGATCAAGAAATGAAGGATTTGGAAAAGAAGTAAAAAGAAGAATTCTGACCGGAACGTATGCTTTGTCCGTTGGCTATTACGATGCGTATTATCTCAAAGCTCAGAAAATAAGAAGGCTGATTCAGCAAGACTTCCTTGAAGTCTTTAACAAAGTAGACCTAATTCTTTGCCCCACTAGTCCTGGAGTTGCGTTTAAAAAAGGGGCCTTATCTGAGAATCCAGTAGAAATGTATAAACAAGATATTTTCACTATACCTTCCAGCCTAGCAGGGCTGCCAGCAATGTCGATTCCCTGTGGCTTCCAAAATAATCTGCCTATAGGCATGCAGTTGATAGCCCCCCATTTCGCGGAAAGAAAATTGATAGAGTGGGGGCATTATTTTCAATCGCTCACTGATTGGCACAAAAAAGTGCCGGAGCTTAGCTAGTGCACGAAAATAAATGGGAAATGGTTATTGGACTTGAAGTACATGTGCAACTTGCGACACAGAGTAAAATTTTTTCCGGGGCCCCAGTAAAATTTGGCGAACCCCCAAACTCGCAAGCCTGCGCAGTTGATTTAGGGCTTCCTGGCGTACTGCCGGTCCTCAATGAGGAAGCCGTTAAGATGGCTATATTATTCGGCCTCGCAATCGGAGCAAAAATAAATACTCATTCTATTTTCGACCGAAAAAATTACTTCTACCCAGATCTACCTAAAGGTTACCAAATTAGTCAATTCGAATATCCTATAGTCGGAACCGGTTCTTTAACTATTGATCTAGAGAATGGCGATAGTAAAACAATAGGTATAACTCGGGCCCATCTAGAGGAAGATGCTGGAAAATCTATACATGATGCCTACCCAGGAATGACGGCTATAGATTTAAATAGGACAGGTACGCCACTTTTAGAAATAGTATCTGATCCAGATCTCCGAAGTCCGGAAGAAGCCAGTGCATATTTCCGAAAACTGGCCTCCTTGGTGAGCTACTTGAAAATTTGTGATGGCGATATGTCGCAAGGAAGTATGCGCTGTGACGCAAATGTTTCAATTAGAGAATCCGGCTCTAACAAGCTCGGCCAGCGCACTGAAATAAAAAATGTTAATTCCTTTCGCTTCATTGAAAAAGCCATAAGTTACGAAGTGAATAGGCAAATTACGATAGTCGAGTCTGGACACTTGATAAAACAAGAAACGCTTCTGTACGATTCTGAAATCGATGAAACCCGACCAATGCGAAGCAAGGAATATTCAAACGATTATCGATATTTTCCGGACCCAGACCTGCTACCGTTGAAGCTCTCCGAGGAGCTTATAAATTCAATAAAAAATAAGCTTCCGGAGCTCCCAGAATTTCGTCAAGAGCGTTTTATCCAAGAATATGGATTAACCATATATGATGCGAGCTGGTTAGTAGAGGATCCCGAGCTTGCAGATTTCTTTGAGGCAACAACAGAAAGCTCTAATAATGCTAAATTAACCGCAAATTGGGTAATGGGCGAATTGATAGCAGCGCTAAATCGAGAAGAACTTAAAGTTTCCGAAAGTAGAATCTCTCCAGAAGAGTTGGCAGAGCTCATACTACGGATAACTGATGGGACACTTTCCAGCAAACTAGCTAAAACCGCTTTTGAAAAGATGTGGGAGGAAGAAAAACCAGTTGATGACATAATCGAAATATATGGGCTAGAACAAGTAAGCGATGATGATGAGATAAAAGCGATCATCAAAGAAGTACTGGAAAGTAATCCCAAGCAGGTAGAGCAGTTCCGTCAAGGAAAAGAAAAAGTACTGGGCTTTTTCGTTGGGAAGATCATGCAAGCGACTAATGGAAAAGCGAATCCCCAACAAGTGAATACCCTACTACGCATTTTAATAAAATAAAGTTAATGGATATTTCACCTTGTGAACCGTTTCATACAAATAGTATGCTGTTTACAGCGTGTATCCATGTAGGAGGAAGCCCTTGAGTAACCAACCGCTGCCCGTTGTTGAGTATCTAAAGATCCCAGAGAATGGCAATCCATACCTAGAGGGCTACAAATGTGGCGCTTGTGGCGCTACTTATCTAGGGCAGCGATCCGTATGCTCAAAGTGTGGAGCAAGAGATCAGATGAGTGCCATCAATCTCCCAAATGAGGGGACCCTATATTCTTACTGTATTGTGCACCGATCATTCCCTGGGGTAGAGGTGCCATATGTGAGTGCTATAGTTGATTTGGCGGATGGTACCGCAATAAAAGGAAATCTGATTAACATAGAACCAGACCCAGAAGTTATTTCCTTTGGGATGCCGGTCGAAGTAGTTTTTGATGACGCCCTGGGGCGGAAGGATAAAGAAGGAAATTCCTACCTTTCGTACTTTTTTCAACCAAAAAACGACTAGACTAACTGCAGGAGAAAAAAATGAATGATGCATACATCGTCGGTGTAGACATGATCAAATTCGGAAGATTCCCCGAAAAAACGGTACCAGAGATTGGAGCAGAGTCCGCTCTTTTAGCTTTAGATGATTGCGGACTTACCATTCAAGATATGCAGGCGTTATACTGTGGAAATCTTGGGCAAGCGAGCGCTATGGTAGGCCAAAGACTATTGCAACAAATTGGCCAAACTGGAATACCCGTAGTAAATGTATCTAACGCTTGTGCCACTGGCGCAACAGCTTTTCGAGAAGCTTGGGCATCAGTTAAAGCAGGGCTTTATGACTGTGTATTAGCCGTCGGTGTCGAGCAAATGGGGAAAGGATTATTAGGCGGATCAGGCGGAGCCACAGGAATTTCTAAAGAGGGTTTGCTAGGGTCAGGAACCATGCCAGCGGTATTCGCTGAAGCTGGAATGGAGCACACAAACCTATATGGAACTACTTTCGAGCAATTTGCAAAAGTTTCAGTGAAAAACCACCACCACTCGACAATGAATCCAAAAGCTATGTACCAAATAGAAACTCCTTTGGATACGGTGATGAACTCAGAAATGATTTCCTATCCAAATACCAAGCTCATGTGTTCAGTTAATGTTGATGGCTCTGCAGCTGCCGTAATTTGCTCAGAGGAAAAAGCTAAGGAATTGGGACTAATGAAAAGAGCGGTAAAGGTGCGGGCTTCAGTATTAACTTCGGACCCATGGCAGGAGAGAGATCTAGTCATGCCAGATGTAAACTCCTGCACGCGGAAAGCATCTGCTGAGGCATACGAAATGGCTGGTCTTGGGCCAGACGAAATAGATCTAGTGGAATTGCATGACTGCTTTGCAACAGCCGAAATTCTTCACTATGAGAATTTAGGCCTATGTGAAAAAGGTGAAGCAGGGAAATTGATTGACGATGGAGAAGTAGAACTAGGAGGGCGGATACCAGTAAATGTGTCTGGTGGGCTGCTTTCTAAAGGTCATCCCCTCGGAGCAACTGGTATAGCTAACATCTATGAAGTCACTACACATCTTCGGGGCGAAGCTGGGCAGCGCCAAGTTGAGGGAGCTCGCATTGGAATGACGCATGTTATCGGCTTAGGAAGCGCATGTGGAATTCATATTCTTGAAAAAACCTAATACATAGCTACAGAATAATTGGGACTCTATCCGATGAAGCTGGGCGTACTTAGCGATACTCATAATAATATTAAAAATGTTAGAGATATCGTTAAGTTATTTAATGAGAGAAAAGTTAGCAGGATTGTCCATACCGGTGATATAACCCAGTCGAAGACCCTTGATGCCTTATCATATTTGGATGCCCCTCTCTTTGGTGTATATGGAAATAATGATGTAGAACGAGATGCCCTTATGGAAACCGCTAGTATGCATAATTTCTATTTTCAAGATCCTCCTTTGGAACTGGAACTCAACGACCAGAAAATAATTATTGTGCATGACCCAAGAGATCTGGAAGGTGCACTCACAACCCAACATTCTTTAGCGTTACATGGACACACTCATATGCTCCGTATTGAGCGTACCAACAGCCAATTGATCTTCAACCCGGGAGAATGCGCAGGCCATATGAGAGGGTTGAATGCTATAGGTATCGTAGATCTTGATAATCTCGATGTAGAATTACTAAAATTTTAGTTCTGTAACTGTCTCAGGATTTTCGTAATTCTTCTAGCATTAGTGCCCAGATCACTAACTCCGACCCTAGATAAACTCCGAACATCATAGATAACACCAGATCCACTTTTCCTAATTCTTACAACAACATCATCCTTAAAACCAAACCAAAATGTGGTATCGGTTGCCTCCACTATTAACTTACTTTCATCCACACTAACAATATCTAAACCTATATCTTCTAATACCAACACTACTCGATTTAGCGCTTCTTCCAAATCAATAGAAGGATAAGCAAGAGTAGTTACAGAAGGGTAGTGCTGCACTTGCAGTCGGTTGGCAGTCTCTGAATCAAATACAGTGGAATTCGATTCTATCCCCCTAATGGGGACGAGCTTATCGAACAACGGAGGATCTATTATGTCCGTTGAGATATCATGTATTGGAGGAGCTTCCCTTGCTAGGTTTACCTGATAACCCAGTGCTCCAAATACCAAAAAGTTAATCGTGATCAATATCGATGTAGGCCATAGCAAGCGTTGTTGCCTTTTTCTATGTTTAAAAACGCGTACTAAACCGTATACGAAATAGAAGAGGGCTCCCATCGCGGAAATTGTTAGTAGAATGAAACCAATGCCAAAATTCCAGAACCCATATTTGGAACCCAAAGGAGCTAGCAGAACTAATAGAATTACCAACGCGGTACCCCTAGAATGGAATTTTATACTCTTAGGTTTGCTTTCCCCATCCTCGAGTAAACTATGGGCCATCTCAATTCTCACAAAAGTTAAACGAGCGCTCACTGTAGCAGGGGCGCATCAAACTGATAAATTTGACGCTGATCACTATAGATGGCACAACAAGCTTAAGCCAGCCTAAAGATGAAAAAGATGGCCAAATAACAAAGCGAATGCCAAATCCCTTTTAGAGTTAACAACAAAAGACGACCGAATCAAGTTCGGGTATAGTCGCCTGCGTATGTCTACTCGAGAAAGATTCATGACAAATACTACGATGGACGATTTAATATCTCTATGTAAACGCAGAGGATTTATTTTCCCATCGAGTGATATCTATGGTGGATTACAGGGAGTCTATGATTTTGGACCGCTGGGTGTCGAGCTTAAAAACAACCTTAAATCTGCCTGGTGGCGATCAACAGTATATGAAAGAGACGATGTTGAGGGTCTAGATGCGGCCATCCTTACAAATCCTATAACGTTAAGACATTCAGGTCATGAAACAACCTTTACAGATCCACTTATCGACTGTCGCTCATGTAAAACAAGACATCGAGCTGATCACCTAAAAACGAAGAAATGTCCATCTTGTGGATCCTCCGATCTCACAGAAGCACGGGATTTTAATCTAATGTTTAAAACAGCTGTTGGGCCGATAGATGATGGATCATCTTTCGCCTACCTACGTCCCGAAACAGCACAGGCTATCTTCACCAATTTCAAGCACGTTGTGGACTCAACGGCTCGCAGATTGCCCTTCGGAATTGCGCAAATGGGAAAAGCCTTCAGAAATGAAATTACCCCAAGGAATTTTATCTTTCGAGTAAGAGAATTCGAACAAATGGAGTTAGAATTCTTTGTCCGCCCCGGACAAGACGAGGAATGGCATCAGAAATGGATTGATACGCGTTTGGCCTGGTGGGAGAGGCAAGGAGTTTCTAGACATAATATCGAGCTATACAATGTTCCGAAGGAGGAATTGGCGCATTATTCGAAAGCCACCGTAGATCTTATGTATCGATTTCCACACGGGTTAGAAGAATTAGAGGGAATAGCCAATAGAACAGATTTTGATTTGGGATCACATACTAAAGCTCAATCTGATTTTGATATTCATTCAGAAACGATACCCAATAAAGACTCTAATACTAAACTTGCTATCCAAGATATTGAGAACGATAACCGATGGATTATACCTTATGTGATTGAACCATCAGCCGGGGTTGAACGTGCCATATTAGCAATCCTCAACGAAGCTTACCGAGTAGAAAATCTAGATGATAATAAGAGTCGAATAGTGTTAGCCCTAAAACCACATTTATCCCCGATAAAAGCAGCCATCTTGCCATTGAAACGTAATAATGAAGAGATAGTAAGAAAGGCTCTCGAAATAAAGCGCGAATTGCAAATGTTAGGGATCGGTCGAATGTTGTATGAGGATACCGGTAATATAGGAAAAGGATATCGACGTCATGATGAGATAGGAACGCCAATCTGTATAACGGTTGACTTTGAAACTATAGACACAGATGACACGGTCACTGTAAGAGACAGGGATTCGATGGCGCAACGTAGAATGAAAACAGCGGAGCTTCCAGATTTTTTAAAGGACTTTTATAGGTGAAAAAGACTGCCGTCATATCAACGATTGGTCAAGATCAACCAGGCATCGTAGAAAATATATCAAACTGGGTACATGAACTAGACCTGAATATTGACGATAGCCGGATGACCGTGCTCGGGGGAGAATTCGCTATAGTAATGGCGGTATCTGGTCATTCAACCGCTCTAACGATGCTTGAGAAAACTCTAGATGATAAATGCTCAGATATTGGCTTGGCTTACCTTTTTCGGTTGACCGAAGGTAAATCAACTAAATCTCTCGAAACATTGCGCGTTGACGTCGAGACAATGGATCACCCCGGTGTTGTAAACAATGTAGCGCAATTTTTTTCGGGTCTAGCAGTTAACATCAGAGAATTACAAACCGATTCTGTGGCCGCTCCTCATACTGGCACACCAATTTTTAGCATGACAATGGTCGTAGAGATCCCGCGTGAGTTGCATCCCTCCCTTCTCGGCAAAAAATTCGAGTCATTTTGCGAAGAAAACGCTCTTGAAGGCTCTATACACGCTATTGTCGAATAAGGAGAGTCCTGTTAGACCTAAACCTCTGAGTAATAAGCTTTAGATCTGCTTTTTCTCCAAGCCAAAGAGAGACTAATCCCTGTAGGTAGCCATAACATATACCAAACGGCACCTACTTTATCCATGACCTGATGGCTATCAAAAACATATGAAGGTAAAGCTAAGGCAAGAATCGCCAAGGCTAATTTGGCATCAGAATCTGAAAAATTTTGTAATAACAGATGTAGAACGGTAAAAATCACGAGAAAAAACATTGAAAGGGCTATTAATCCACCCTTATAAAACACACTAAGATATAAATTGTGAGAATGCTGAAACTCACGCGTACCGTCTATCAAGATATTGTCATTAGTTAATATGCCGTGACCAATCAGAATGTTCTGATCTAACGTCGATAGTATGGCGGTGGACCATATCGATAACCGAAAACTGTCTCCTCTGGGCAAAAGGAGATCTTTAGAAGCATCCATGAAGACTAAAGCTATAAACAGCAGAACTATACACCCCATAAAACTCAACAATACAATAATAAATCGGCGAACATGAGTTATACGGTAAGCCATGAGTAAAGTGATTGTTCCAATTAATGTACTAAACCAAGCATTGCGAGATCCAGATAAACCTATAGCTGTAGCACAAAATATAGCAATAAGAATTGAGCTGATTTTCCGGAAAATCGTCCTTTCATTAAAAAAAGTATGTATTGAAAAAATAAGAATGACGCCGAATACAAGCGCGCCAATATTATGTGCATCAAGCTGTCCTAAACCCTGCAGCCGCCCTTCCGCCGGCCCTATCCAGAAATAATTGATTAAAGTCAAACAAACAACCACTCCACCGATGATCGAAAGTTTACGAGATAGATCTGGTATAAAAGCAGGACTAATGCAACATTCCGCTACAGCAATAACAAAAGAAAAAACCAGTAACCCACGAACAAAAATAGATAGCATCTCCCGCCATATCATCTCCTCAGACCAGACACAACTTAAGAATAAATATCCCAACATCCCACAAATCATCCAAAACAGAGAAGTCTTCAGGACTTTATTCCAATGACTAGCCCCTAGGAAAACTGCCAGACTAAGGAGGTAGGTTGGGTAACTTGCGGCACTTTGGGATTCTAGAATGATTACAGCTATTAGCGATAGAAACACCAAAAGCGAAAGTAGCTCTTCGCGACTTGTTAATTGAGTTAACCGATGTATATGATTTCTCATAGGCTCATTTTAAACCGTAATGGTCATACCTACATAGACATTGGTGGGCCCACCAGGACTCGAACCTGGGACCAATGGATTCACGTCACCACGGTATTTCTACCATGCGTGGACTATATCACCACCCTCAAACAGCGCCATCGCGCCAGTTAGGGTGCGGGACTCTAAATCCTGTTATTAAGGGAAATCAATACCGCGGTATCANCCCTCAGGTAGTCTCTGCACCTTCCTACNGTTTACCATAGGCTTGGCTCAGGATTGCCATCGCCATTACACGTTAAGGTTTCCCTGAATTCATCCCGTTCATCTCTGCCCTTTCGGAACAGAGCGCACCTTCTTCGATGAGTCCACTGCTCTAACCAACTGAGCTATAGGCCCTACGGACACCGATTCTATCACCCAAACACTGGGTTACCTATAAATTCATTGAAGAAAACTAGGAAGGAAGTCAGAGATTACCCCCTCCAGTATCCATCCATTCATCAAGGAAGCTTTTAAGATGCTCTGATCGGCTAGGATGTCTCAGCTTACGTAGCGCCTTAGCTTCAATTTGTCGTATACGCTCGCGAGTGACATCAAACTGTTTTCCAACCTCTTCTAAGGTGTGATCAGTATTCATGTCAATTCCAAAGCGCATTCTTAAAACCTTTGCCTCCCTCGCAGTAAGCCCCCCCAATACCTCTCGGGTGGCCTCCTTCAAACCCTCGCCTGTCGCTAGCTCTACCGGTGAACCAATAGTCACATCCTCGATGAAATCTCCAAGGTGGGAATCTTCATCATCACCTATAGGAGTTTCCATAGAGATAGGCTCTTTAGCTATCTTCAACACTCGCCTTACTTTATCTTCAGGCATGTCCATTCTATCGCCAAGCTCTTCTGGAGTCGGCTCTCGTCCCATTTCTTGCAACATCTGTCTGGAAACTCGATTGAGCTTATTGATAGTCTCTATCATGTGAACAGGTATACGAATGGTTCTAGCCTGGTCAGCAATGGATCGCGTAATTGCCTGACGTATCCACCAAGTTGCATAGGTTGAGAACTTGTAGCCTCGCCTATATTCGAACTTATCTACCGCTTTCATTAAACCAATATTGCCTTCTTGTATAAGATCTAGGAATTGTAATCCTCTATTGGTATATTTTTTCGCGATTGATATAACAAGCCGCAAATTAGCCTCTACCATATCTTTCTTTGCCCGACGTGCCTTGGCCTCGCCAAGGGAGATATTTCGGTTAATTTCTTTGATTTCTGCTATTGTCAAACCAGTATCTTTAACCAAAGCTTTTAATTTCTTCTGCGCTCTCATTACGTCTTCCTTTTGGGAAGATAAAACCTTCGAATAATCCTTATTCGCTTTTATATGTTTGTTCAACCATGTAATGCTAGTCTCTGATCCGACATAGTCTTTGCGAAAGATATCTCTGGGCATCCTCGCTTGGCGAATACAAATTCCCATTATCGCCCGTTCCTGTCGCCGCAGCACAAATAAGGCTCTTCTAGGCATATCAACTAACTCATCAAAATGCCGAGGAACCAACTTAAAAGGCGAAAATGCCTCAGCAAGCTTTTCTAACTGAGCTTGCCCTTGCGTGGATGACCGATCATTGGTCAATAATATTTTTGTGGTTCTATTTAACGACCTCTTTAGCTTCGAAAAGCGTTTTTTAGCTTCTACGGGATCCGGTCCTTTTTCTTCCTCTTCCTCATCATCATCGACTTCAATAGGCGCCCCAGGTTGCACTTGCGCTGCCTGAGGAACATCCTCAGTGGGGTCTAGATAGCCAACAAGCAAATCTGCCAACTTTCCCTCTTTTATTAACTCTGCGTATGTTTCTAACAGATGTTGAGCGGTACCGGGGAAGTAGGAGATGGCGTGCAGCATATCGCTAATGCCCTCTTCAATGCGTTTTGCAATCGCGATCTCACCCTCTCTAGTAAGTAATTCGACCGTTCCCATCTCACGCATATACATGCGCACTGGATCCGTAGTTCGGCCTGCCTCGGTCTCAACTGCAGCCAGCGCTGCCGCCGCTTCCTCTGCCGCTAATTCATCAGCTGTATTCTCACTAGAATTTAGGAGGTCATCATTATCGGGAGCAGTCTCATATACCGTAATTCCCATATCATTAATCATTCGAATAATATCTTCGATCTGATCAGGATCCGAAATATCATCTGGAAGATGGTCATTCACTTCCGCGTAGGTGATATATCCTTGCTCTTTTCCCTTAGCTATTAATTCTTTAAGCCGGGACTGCTGTTGTTCAATTTGCTTACTCATGTACCCTCAATGATATCTGGCAATACTTCTTGGAAGGTTTCCTTTATAAAAAGATAATTTTGTCTACTGGAAAACCGATAGCTCCAGCTAGGATTATACAGGGCCCTCAACAACCTTACCAATTACTGCTTAGGGTTGGCGCCTTTTTTTTTCGCCCAATAAATACGTAAATTTTCGGAGGTAGGATCTTCCTTCAGGTTATCCAATAAAGTACGTCGTTCCGAAGTATCTCGCATAGAGACAAAACGGTTTATGCCTTCTACGAACTCGGCTTCCAGAGCTTCCGCAGAAATTGAGAACTGCCAAGACAATAGCTCTACTATGTCGTCTTCATAGTCCTCTCCCGTCCATCTCTCTTGAATTTCCTCATTCCTAATCCCGGGGTTGTTAACTAGATATCGAACTATACTCTCCAGAAAACCATTATATTTTGGGTCAATCAACTCCTCCCGAATTTCTTCCTGCAATCCATTAATCAAGCTATGATCTTTTAACAAAAAGGCTACTAGTCGCTTCTCTAAAACTGGAAGCCTCGGCTTTTGTATCTTTTTCTTTTGATAAGGTTGCGGATTTTTTGTCTCCTTAACGCCAGAAAAATTGTAGCCCGTTAGATCGTACAAGCGTTTTATGAACAGTTGCTTAAGAATGCTTTCGGGTAACTTCTTTATATAAGGTACCATAAGGCTAACGAGCTTAGCCTGGCCATCTAGCGCCTGTAAGTCGAGATCGCTAGCTAGTTGCCCGAATAAATATTCAACTGCTGGCTGAGCATTTTGCAAACGAGTTTTGAACCCGGCTGCCTTTTCCTTGCGCACTAGCGAATCAGGATCTTCTCCATCTGGAAGAAACATGAATTTAAGCTGCCTCCCATCCTTAAGCTCCGCTAAAGCGTTATCCATTGCCCGCCAAGCTGCCTTGCGGCCAGCCGCATCACCATCAAAACAACATACCACTTCCTTAGTATATCGATAGAGTTTCTTGAAATGCTCTGTAGTTGCCGCAGTCCCAAGTGTGGCGGCAACATTAGTTATTCCATGCTGAGAAAGACCAATAACATCCATATACCCTTCAACTAAGATTAGCTGCTCGATATTTCTATGAGATTTTCTCGCTTCATACAAACCATACACCTCGAAACTTTTACGAAATGTAGCTGTTTCCGGACTATTTAGATATTTGGGGCCATCCATATCCCCAAAAACACGGCCACCATAGCCTAGAATTCTCCCTCGGTTGTCCCGAATAGGAAACATAATACGACCACGGAAACGATCATAGACCTTGCCCTTATCATTCTTGGTAAGTAGCCCAGCATCAAGTAGCTTTTTCTGATCGATACTAGAGGGTGACTGAGTCAATGCATCTTCCAATCCATGCCACTCATTTGGTGCATACCCAATCCCAAAGTCACGGGCAGTAATACCAGTAATTCCTCGTGCCTTTAGGTACTCTACCGCTTCCCTAGAGTTCTTTAGATTTGATCGGAAATAGCTGCTAGAGGCCATCAAAACATCTAATAAATCCTTCGTCTCTTGGCGGCCTGAAGTTTCCTCTTCTCGGGGAACCTGAATGCCAGCTAATAGCGCCAGGGACTCTATAGCCTCAACAAACTCCAAACGATCATGCTCCATTAAAAACGTAACCGCCGTTCCGCTTTCTCCACAACCAAAACAATGATAAAACTGTTTTTCCTCACTGACTGTAAAAGAAGGAGTTTTCTCATTGTGAAAAGGGCAAAGCCCCTGATGATCTTTACCTGCTTTTTTTAGAGTAATACGAGAACTAATAACATCTACTATATCCACTCTTGAAAGCAGATCGTCTATAAAGGATTGTGGGATGCGTCCAGCCATTTCAAACAGAGAGTAACAACGATTCGTCCTTTAGTCTCTCAAGGTCTTAAGAAAATTTATCTTCCATATTGGTCCTCTAGCCGAACGATATCATCTTCACCTAAATAATCACCAACCTGGACTTCTATCAACTGCAGCATTGAAGACCCTGGATTTCGTAAACGATGCACTGCACCAAGTGGTATGTAAGTGCTTTCATTTTGGGCAAGAGTGAAGATATCTTCGTTAGCAGTGACCTCGGCTTTTCCTTCTAATACAACCCAATGCTCTGAACGATACCGATGGAACTGTAATGAAAGAGAGGCTTTGGGTTTAACATTAATCAGCTTAACCTGATATTTCTCCTTCCTTATGATGGTCTCGTAACTGCCCCATGGTCTAAACACCTCTTTATGGAATAAGTGTTGCTCTCTATCTTCCCCCTTAAGGATTTCAACCAGTCTGCCAATGTCCTGGGCTCTTTCCTTATCTGCAACTAAGATGGCATCAGCGGTCTCCACAATAACTAATCCTTTCAGCCCTAATGTGGCAACCATTCTGTCTTCTGCCAAAACAAGTGAATTTGAAGTATCTATTGCAACGACATCACCCAAAAATCGATTTTTTTTCTCATCTTTTTCGGCTAATTCCCAAAGAGCACTCCATGATCCAATATCACTCCATTTGAAATTAACTGGAATAGTTTTGGCTAAGCGTGTCTTTTCCATAACAGCATAGTCTATCGAATTGCTGGGGCAGTCTAAGAAAGTGTCACTTGGTCGAAAAAAATCATTGTCATAGGAACCATTTTGGAAAGACGAGTTCACCAAATCTGTCATAGTCGGATCAAAGATTTTCAACTCTTGGAGAAAACTTTTGGCACCCAAAATGAAAATTCCACTATTCCACAAAAATTGGCCTGTTTCTAAATAGGACTGAGCTAATTCTTGCTCTGGCTTTTCCACGAAAGCAACAACATCTTGGGCCTCTCCGGTGACTGGTGTTTTAGCTACTTCTATATAGCCGTAAGCGGTCTCTGGACTGGTAGGTTGAATCCCGAACGTGACCAGGCCACCATCCTTCGCTAATTTCTGACCCTCTATTACCGCGCTCTTAAAGTCCTTAGCTACTTCAATAATATGATCCGAAGGCATAACTAATAACAACGGGTCTTCCTCAGAGGACTCTCTGTCGATAGCAGCATATGCTGCCATAGCAATAGCTGGGGCGGTATTCCTTCCCTCTGGTTCGAGTATAATATTTGCACTGCTTATACCTAGCTGCCTGCAATGCTCCGCTACTAAAAAACGATGCTCCTCGTTGCATATAATGATTGGCTCTTTAGAACTGACAGCTCGACTACGCTCTATGCAATCCTGTAGCAGTGACTTATCGCCAACAAGGGAATGGAATTGCTTCGGATGTAATGCTCTTGATAGTGGCCATAAGCGGCTCCCGATACCACCCGCTAAAATTACTGGGACAACCTCACTCAAATCCCATCCTTAATAATAATCCAAATGGAAATATACCTGACAGTTTCAAAAGAAATTGCCACGCTCTCACACATACTTAATTTGGCTAAGGATCATCTTGAAAGTTTTTCCTTTACCTTTCCGCTAATCTCGCCCATATCTGCTTTTCCTTTGAGTTGTTTTTGCAATAATTTCATCACATTACCCATGTCTCTAACTTCCGAGGCTTTCGCATCAAAGATTGCTTGAACAATAAGTTCTTCTATCTCTTCAACAGAAAGAGGGGCTGGCATGAAAGTACTTATAACTTCAACTTCAAATTCCTCTTGCGCCACTAAATCCAATCTATTTGCTTTTGTAAACTGGTCTATAGAATCTCGTCGCTGCTTAATCATTTTTCGCAGTATCAAAAGAATATCTTCATCGACTATTTCTATTCCGCGACGATCTACTTCAAGGCTTTTGATTTCCGCGTTTACCAAACGTAGACAAGCGACACGGGATTTATCGCGATCGCGCATTGCTGATTTTGTAGCATCACTTATATGAGTTTTTATCAGGGACACTAGAACTATGCTCTCAGTAATCTCTATCGAAACGGCGAGTTTCTCTTTGCACCTTTTTGATATGACGCTTTACGGCTGCTGCAGCCTTACGCTTCCTGATAGCTGTCGGTTTCTCATAGAACTCCCTCCGACGCACTTCCGATAAAACACCTGCTTTTTCACAAGAACGCTTAAACCGTCTAAGAGCTACATCGAATGGCTCGTTTTCTTTTACCTTTACGCTAGGCATATTCTTCTTTCTATCCTTCGCTAGAGAAACGGGCGCGCATTTTACTGTAGATCTCCGACAATGCACAATGGCCACTTGCTAGAATTTAAGGATAGAGAGTTTTTCAATAATGTTGGTTTTAGGTATCGAAACGTCCTGTGATGAAACAGCTTTCGCTTTATATGATAGTGTTGATGGGCTTCTGGGCCACATAGTTCATAGTCAAGTTGAGCTCCATAATAAATATGGCGGCGTTGTTCCTGAATTGGCCTCGCGAGATCATATTCGCAAATGTGTACCTTTGCTCACCCAATTACTAAGCCAATCGAGGAGATCTCTTGATGATGTTGATGGCGTCGCCTATACAGCTGGGCCTGGCTTACTGGGAGCTCTAATGGTTGGTGCTTGTTTCGGTAGAAGTCTGGCCTGGGCTCTAAAAGTCCCCTCTCTTGCAGTCCATCATATGGAAGCACATTTGCTCGCTCCCCTAATAGAGAGCAGCGATGCTCCGCCATTTCCGTATATAGCTCTATTGGTTTCGGGTGGACATACGCAATTGCTTGAAGTGACTGATTTTGGAATTTACACCTTACTAGGTGAATCTCTTGATGATGCAGCTGGAGAGGCATTTGATAAAGTAGCAAAAATGCTAGGCCTAGCTTATCCCGGCGGCCCAGCTATTGCGGCATTGGGGCAAAAAGGAAACCCAGAACGCTTTCGCTTTCCCAGACCAATGACCGATAGACCGGGTCTTGATTTTAGTTTTAGTGGCCTAAAAACATATACTTTAAACACTATAAATAACTTTAACCCAATATCTGATCAAGATAAGGCGGATATAGCCTTAGCCTTTGAGTTGGCCGTAGTTGACACTCTTTACATAAAGTGTCGAAGAGCTATTGAAACCAGCAGTATCCCCCATCTGGTAATGGCTGGAGGTGTTGCCGCTAACAAAAGACTACGCAGCACACTTCGCCAAAAATTGAGTGCGAAAGTCTATTATCCATCTCAGGAGTTCTGCACAGACAATGGTGCCATGATTGCCCACGCAGGAATGCTTCGAATGATGGGTGGAGAACGATCTGGTTTATCTATCAATACAAGAGCGAGATGGCCGTTAGACGAACTTTCTGCCATAAAACGGCCCGCAAGATGAAAGCAATACTCATTAAAGGCCTTTTGATAGAGGCGGTAGTTGGAATCCATGAATACGAAAGAAATATGGAACAACCTATAAGAATAAATTTAGAAATGGAAGTGGATGAGTTCCCTAACAATCATGACTTCAACGAAACTAAATTCGTCGATTACGCGGAGATCGCAGCTAGGATTGAGGAGTTGATTATCACCTCAAAATTTTATCTGCTAGAAACTATGGCTACCAAAATCGCTGATACTCTTTTAGAAAAGTATCCCATAAGCAATGTTTCAATCGAAATCGAAAAACCAAACGCCATAACTAGAGCTAATTCTGCTGGGGTAAAACTTATCAGAAAGGCCTAATTCTGCTTAGCCTCAACCCTTTTTATGCGCTCAGAACGAATTGCTTTTCCTAACTCTTGGCCTTTAAGATCCGAAGAAAAATCTGGAATCAAATCACTGTTCTTAATATCAATAACAAGCTGTTTAAGCGTATGGAGGTCCTCCCTACTGCAAGCACCAACAATATCAATCAATGAATAGCCTTTCTCAATATCATGAAATACCCTGGCTACTTCAAGCGCCTCAACTACCTTCCAAGCCTGATTTTTTCTCCACTCTGAGAGCATGCGTCCATAGCTCGCAATATTGAAGATTTCTTTAGAGAAACGCTTAGGTACTCGTAATCGAGATGAAACTGCTATGGCCTGCGATGGACTCAATTCCCAACCTAACGAAGCATACCGTGATTCCGCAGTAATAAGTCCGCCTGGAATGCTGCAGGAAACTTCAGAGAACTCAGGAAACCAGAAAGCAAGGGCTTTTACAGTCCTCAAAGTGGTCAAAAACTGTTCTGGTCTTTCAGCTAATAGGGCTTTAGAGAACTCTGACCACACTCGCTCAGCAGATAGCTCTAACAACTCCCCATTAACCGCAATCTGCTCCATTAATTTTAGTGTATCTGAAGAAACTGAAAAATCTGGCAACTGGCAAGCAAATCGGGCCACTCGAAAAATACGTAATGGGTCCTCTCCAAATGCCTGAGAAACATGTCGCAATACCCTATTTTTAATATCCTCTAAACCACCATATGGATCAATCAATTCGCCCTTATCATCCATTGCTATAGCATTGATAGTAAGATCTCTCCTCAAAAGATCATCCTCTAGAGTTACATCTGAGCCAGTTTGGAAATCAAATCCTCCATGACCCTTCCCCACTTTTCTTTCTGTTCGAGCAAGCGCGTATTCCTCATGAGTTTCTGGATGCAAAAAAACTGGGAATTGCTTGCCTACCGGCCGATATCCTAATTGCAACATCTCCTCCGGAGAACTATCAAGAACAACCCAATCCCGCTCTTTAACGGGTCTTCCAATGACAGTATCTCGCACTGCTCCGCCAACTAAGTAGACTTCCATATCTGCTATCTTATGTGAAAGGTAATTACTAAACACAGATTACCCTATTTTTTTGACTCGTTGTGCTAGCTTATGAGCTTTGAGGTTGAACCGAATAAGTTGTATCCGTATCCAAACAAAAAGCCGTTAACTCTCTTCCCCAAACGCAACCGGTATCAAGCGCAATTAGATCGGGGTCACCTGTACCAGCAGTAAGTGAGGCCCAATGACCAAAGAGTACTTTCACTCCCAAGGGCTTTTCTCTCCTCAATTCATACCAAGGAATCCAATCTTCATGGCTCTCCGTCGGATTACCTTTATGTGAGAAGTCCAAAGTACCCATTTCATCAATTAGACGCATGCGGGTAAAGTAGTTAGTAATTGATCTTAATCGATCCATCCCCGTTAGGTCTTCAGCCCAGGTATTCGGATTATTCCCATACATATGCTGAAAAAAATGGCCCCG
>PAMO01000001.1 GCA_002707325.1 Gammaproteobacteria bacterium | reverse complement strand
TGTCGCGACAAAATTTTTGGTATACAGTTAAAAAGTATGCGTTACAGGCGGGGATTACTCGTGATATATCTCCTCATACGCTTAGGCATGCATTTGCTACACATTTGTTAAATCATGGAGCTGATCTGCGGGCTGTTCAAATGATGCTTGGCCATTCTGATTTATCAACTACTCAAATTTATACTCACATAGCGCAAGCGCGATTGAAAGATTTACACCACCATCATCATCCTAGGGGTTGACCAAAAAATGAAAAGACTTTTTCGGACTGCGATGAAATATTGCGAGATACCTCTTGCGAGAGTTGTATCAGGATTGAGAGAGTTAGTAGATTTTGCCATCTTAATTTTATTCGTTTCTTGTTCTTCATTTGCCAGTTTAGTTCTCGCAGATGAAAAAAGTATTTCTTCAGTTATAGAAATAGAGGAGAGATTGCGACTGCTAAGGCCAGAAATTCCTATACGTGAGATTCTACCGACACCAGTACCAAGTATTTTTTCTATTGAGGTAGGTGATGGCACAATTTGGTACGGGACAGAAGATGGAAAATATCTTTTTGCAGGGGACATGTATTTTGTTGATAGAGAAGGTTTCATTAATCTTTCGGAGCGGTTACGGGAGAGTGTGCGCAAAAAACTTATAGGCGAAGTTAAGACCGATGAAATGATTATTTTTTCTCCCGGCGGGGAGATAAAAGCATCAATTTTCGTATTTACAGATGTAGATTGTGGTTATTGTCAAAAGCTACATTTAGAGGTTCCAGAGCTTAATAGGGCTGGAATCGAGGTGAGATATTTGGCTTTTCCAAGAAACGGTATTGGATCTGATACATACGAGAAAATGGTATCTGCCTGGTGCGCGGAGGATAGAAATGAATCTCTTTCGCGATTGAAGGCGAGAAAAGAGATCCCACAGTTAGACTGCGTAACTACTATTGCTGACCAGTTTGAACTTGGTAAGCGAATGGGTATTACGGGAACACCCGCAATTATTTTTACGGATGGCAGTCTTCTCCCAGGCTATATCCCTTCAACGGAACTAGTGAAAAGCCTAGGCATCTAATCTATAGGTCTTTAGACTCGCACATAACTGGAATACGGATTGATTAACGTGAAAGCGCTTAGGGTTGGAATTTGCGGGTTAGGTACCGTGGCTCAAGGGGTATTTAGGGTATTGCAAGATAATGCGGATATTATTAGTCGTAGAGCGGGGCGTGAGATATTGATTTCGGTAGTAGCGAGTCGAACCCCTAAACCAGATGTAGACTTGGGTGGTGCAGTTTTTTCTACGGATGTTTTTTCTATACCTGCGCATCCAGATGTCGATGTTGTTGTGGAGTTAATTGGAGGAGAGGACGCAGCTCTTCGAATCATAGAGTCGTCAATAGAGCAATCCAAAAATGTAGTTACTGCTAATAAGGCAGTTATTGCGCTTCATGGAAAGAAGTTATTTCAATCACTCTCTTCTAAAGGTTTGTGTATAGGTTTTGAGGGTGCTGTTGCCGGCAGCGTTCCAATTGTAATGAGTTTATCGGAGGCTTTGGCCGCTAATGAATATGATTTAATTGCAGGAATAATAAATGGCACTTCAAATTATATTCTTACGGCAATGGCAAAAGAAGGCAGATCATTTGACGAGGCTTTACGAGCAGCTAAAAAGCTAGGGTATGCAGAGGCGGACCCTACCTTCGATATTGAGGGGATTGATGCCGCTCATAAGTTAACAATTCTGGCTGCGATGGCTTTCGATATCGGTTTTCACTACGAAGCAATTAATACGGAAGGTATTAGCGACATTACGTTGGCTGATATTAAATATGCTAGACAGCTTGGCTATGAGATTAAGCATGTAGGTATAAGTCGTCGAACTTCGGATGGAATAGAAATCCGTGTACATCCTGCTTTGATTCCATTGGAGCATCTAATGTCCAGAATAGATGGGTCAATGAATGCGCTCTTAGTACATAGTAATGCGGCAGGGGATACGCTAATGGCTGGGCCGGGAGCAGGAGAATTACCAACGGCTTCGGCAGTGGTTGGTGATCTAATACGAATCGCGCGCGGGAATATTAGTCCTATAAATATCGATCTAGGTTCCCCAGGTAGGATTGTTGCAACAGAAAACATTACTAGCGCCTATTATTTGAGAATTCCTTCTCTAGATAAAGCTGGGGTGTTTGCTAGAGTGGCAACGATTCTAAGCGATTACGATATTAGTATTGAGGCAGCAATACAGCAGGAGCAGATTAAACCAGGAAAAGATGACCAAGATTGGGTCCCCATAGTTATCTTGACCCATTTAGTTCAAGAGAAATTAATGATAGATGCGATAAGAAAGGTGCAGGACTTGCCTGAGGTTATAGGGCCAATAACTAGAATTCGAGTAGAACAACTGGATCAATAATTAGAGGGTTGTTAGTTTATGGAATTAAAACTTTCTTCGTTCCATGTTCGGCCTATCGATAAAGCTTTCGAATCTGGTCCTGATGCTGGACTTTTAGAAAGGATTTTTGCTGCCCGGGGCGTCAGAGAATATGAGGAACTCGATCGACAACTTGTTCATCTCTTGTCGCCTGATTTGCTTGATGATATTAATCTAGCGGCTGAGCGATTAGTTTCAGCTATTTTGGCTGATGAGTTGATATTGATTGTAGGCGATTACGATGCTGATGGAGCTACTGCTACTGTTTTAGCTGTTTCCCTTCTCCGAGCCTTAGGATGTAAGCATGTTGATTTTTTAGTGCCAGACCGTTTCGAATTTGGATACGGACTTTCGGAGGAGATAGTTTCTATTGCTGCTAATCGTAATCCGGATGTGATAGTAACTGTAGACAATGGGATCTCTAGTGCCCCAGGAGTGGAGGCGGCTAATGTGCTTGGTATCGATGTTATTATTACTGACCATCATTTGCCTGCGAAGGATTTGCCTGCTGCAAAGGCTATCGTGAACCCTAACAAGCCTCAGTGCGGGTTTCCCAGTAAGAATCTCGCAGGAGTTGGTGTTATTTTTTATTTATTGAGCAAGGTTCGTAGTCTTTTAGAAAGCAAGGTTTGGTTCAATTCTCGACAGCGGCCCAATGTAGCGGATTGGCTCGACTTGGTGGCTTTGGGGACTATTGCTGATGTAGTGACCTTAGACCGAAATAACCGAATACTAGTAGACCAGGGGCTTCGGCGCATAAGAGCAGGTCGAACGAGGCCGGGAATTAAGGCGCTTTGTGAAGTCTCTGGGAAGAATTTAGCCGCTATTGAAGGAAGTGATCTTGGGTTTTCCTTAGGCCCGAGACTGAATGCTGCTGGCCGATTGGATGATATGACTATAGGTATTAAATGCTTATTAGAAGAAGATTTAGAATTGGCAAATAAATACGCAAAACAGCTGGATAGACTTAATAAATCACGTCGCGAAATCGAGAGCTCTATGGTGAATGATGCCGAGCTTATACTAGCTGGCCTAAGTGAAACACAAACAAACAAAAATGGTCTTTGTATTTTCGATTCTAGTTGGCATCAAGGGGTGGTAGGAATTCTTGCAGGGAGATTGAAGGATCGTTTTTATAGGCCGGTCATAGCTTTCGCTCCAGCAGGAGACGGATCCCCCGGAGAACTGAAGGGATCGGCTAGGTCAATTCCCAATTTCCATATTAGAGATACACTCGAAGCTATCGCCGCACGTTATCCTGGGATGATAACGAAGTTTGGAGGACATGCTATGGCAGCTGGTATCACATTAAGGCGGATTAACTATGAGCGGTTTGCAAAGGCTTTTGATGATCAAGTTAAGGCAACGATTTCGCCCGAATTACTAGAGCGGCAGGTATACACCGATGGCGAGTTGGATTCGTATGAGTTCAAATTAGAGAATGCAAAAAAGATAGCGGCTGCTGGACCATGGGGACAAGGGTTCCCAGAACCACTCTTTGAGGGAACATTTTACCTCGTTAGTCAGCGAATAGTTGGGGAGCACCACTTGAAACTTGTAGTCCGCAAGGACGATTTATTGATAGATGGGATTGCTTTCAGGCAAAAGCCCATTCCTGATGCTGAATCTGTTAGACTAATCTATCGCTTAGAAGAAAACGATTATCGCGGCTCCCAAACCTTACAGTTGATAGTGGAGCATATTTTCACATTGGAATAAACTAATCCCCAAATTTAGGGTCGTCGAGTAATATGGCCGAGATAACGTCATTAAGAGAACGCATTAAGGATCTCTCTGATAGAGAGAGTATGCTTAGGGGGTATCTTTGACTTTTCGACAAAAGAGGAAAGATTAGAGGAGATAGAACTCACGTTGGCAGAACCTGATATTTGGAACAACCCAAAACAGGCCTCGGAGCTTACCAAAGAAAGAGCAGAGCTAGGCCAGATCGTTCAGCTTCTGCGTGATTTGTCGATAGGCCTGCCAGACTGTTTGGAGTTGGCTGAGTTAGCAGCTTACGATGCCGACCAAGATGCTCTCGATGTTGTCGAAAAGGACGTCTTAGTCCTTGAGCGTAGCTTAGAGAAGTTAGAATTTCGACGAATGTTTCAGGGGGAAATGGATGCTTCAAATGCTTTTTTGGAAATTCAATCTGGCTCAGGTGGGACCGAAGCGCAAGACTGGGCAGAAATGCTATTACGGATGTATTTGCGATGGGCAGAGAAGCATGACTTTGATACGCAGATTACAGAATTATCACCAGGAGAAGTAGCTGGCATAAAAGGTGCAACAGTTCGAATAGAGGGGGATCACGTATTTGGCTGGTTGCGCACGGAGCTAGGTATTCATCGATTGGTCAGGAAATCGCCATTTGATTCTGGTAATCGCCGCCACACATCCTTCGCGTCAATTTTTGTATCGCCAGAAGTTGATGACAACATTGAGATAGAGATAAATCCTGCAGATGTTCGCGTGGATACTTATCGAGCGAGTGGGGCTGGCGGTCAGCATGTAAATAGGACGGACTCCGCTGTTCGTCTTACACACCTTCCAACTAATACAGTTGTTCAATGTCAAAGTGAAAGATCCCAACATCAAAATAAAGATTATGCATTTAAGCAATTACGAGCAAAACTTTTTGAATTAGAACTACTTGCTAGAAAAGTAGAGCAACAGGCGGTGGAAGATGCTAAATCAGATATTGGCTGGGGTAATCAGATACGTTCGTATGTCTTGGATCAATCTAGGGTGAAAGATCTTAGAACACAAATTGAGCACTCTGACCCTACTTCAGTTCTTGATGGTGATTTAGATTTATTTATAGAGGGTAGCTTAAAGGCTGGTCTGTAAAAGATTAAAATAAGGGATTAAATGACCACTGAAGAAGACATAATTGCTAATCGAAGAGAGAAACTAGCTAAATGGAGGGCTAGCGGCTCCGCATATCCTAGTGGATTTAGGCGTAATCATTTTTCGGATGAATTACATCGTGCTTTTCATGACGATGATAAAGATAAACTTGAGATAGAAAAGCCACTAACTGCTGTTGCTGGTAGGGTCATGTTACGACGAGTCATGGGCAGGGCGAGCTTTATTACCCTTGAAGATATGACTGGCCAGATCCAATGCTATATCCAGAGGGATAGCATCGGAGAGGAAGAATATGAAGAATTTAAGTCGGTTTGGGACATTGGTGATATTGTTGGAGTTACCGGTTATGTGATGAGGACTAATAAAGGTGAACTATCGGTACATGCTAGTCGTATCGAATTGCTAAATAAAACATTGAGACCGTTGCCAGAGAAATTTCATGGGTTGGCGGACCAGGAACTCAAGTATCGCCGGCGGTATCTAGATCTGTTGATGAATAATCGATCGAAACAGGTTTTTTCCACTCGAGCTAAAGTTATAACTGGAATCAGGGAGTTTTTCGATAGCCGCGGGTTCTTAGAAGTAGAAACACCGATGATGCATTTGATCCCTGGTGGAGCAAGTGCGAGACCGTTTACAACGCATCATAACGCTTTAGATTTGGATCTCTATTTGCGTGTAGCGCCGGAATTATTTCTTAAACGACTTGTCGTTGGCGGTTTGGAAAGAGTGTACGAGATAAATCGTAATTTTAGGAATGAAGGTCTATCAACCCGACATAACCCCGAATTTACAATGCTGGAATTTTATCTTGCTTTCGCTGATTTCAATGACCTGATTCAGCTAACTTGGGAGTTATTAATTGGTCTAGTAAATCAAATTACAGGCTCGGGAAAAATTGTTTACCAAGGAGAAGAGATAGTTTTTGGTGAGCAACCTGATTGCATGACAATGTTAGAGGCAATCTCAAAGTACAGCAAGGCTGACGATCATGTAGTTCGAGACCGTAAAAAGCTAGCCGGTTTTCTGGATTCAAAAGGTTTTGAAATAAAGGACGAGTGGGGTTTGGGTAAGCTGCAAACAGAGCTGTTTGAATATGATGTTGAAAAACAGCTGGTTCAACCAACCTTCGTTACTCATTATCCTGTTGAAGTATCACCTCTTTCTCGTCGCAATGATCAGGATTATGAGGTTTCTGATAGATTTGAACTGTTTGTAGCAGGAAGAGAAATAGCGAACGGTTTTTCAGAGTTAAACGATCCAGAAGATCAGGCTGAACGTTTCCATGCTCAGGTTAAAAATAAAGATTCCGGGGATTTTGAAGCAATGCATTTTGATGTCGATTACGTGACAGCTCTAGAGTACGGATTACCGCCTACTGCTGGAGAAGGTATAGGTATAGATCGGTTAGTTATGTTGCTGACTGATTCACCCTCGATTAGAGATGTCTTGTTGTTTCCGTTGATGAAACCAACAGTCGATAATGAATAAGGAAGATATAAAGCTCGAGAATAGCTGGAAGCAAGCTATGCTTAAAGAGTTTGAAATGCCATATATGTCCGATTTGCGGAGATTTCTAGTTGCTGAGAAAAAAGCGAACAAGCGAATTTATCCTAGAGGGAATGAAATATTCTCAGCTTTTAACTTTACGCCTTTGGAGTCGGTAAAAGTGGTTATTATTGGACAAGATCCATATCACGGGGTTGGCCAGGCCCATGGTTTAGCGTTCTCAGTTCCTGATGGCATTCAGATCCCTCCCTCTCTTCTTAATATTTTCCAAGAAATTGATGAAGAATTTGAAACAAACGTTCTGCGATCAAGATCTAAAAATGGTTGTCTTCTGCATTGGGCCGAGCAAGGTGTTCTTTTATTAAATTCCGTATTAACAGTAGAGGAGGGAAGGGCTGGTTCGCATCGGGGCAGAGGCTGGGAGGTTTTTACAGATTGCGTAGTACGGGTTTTGGATAAGAGTTCCAGTCCTCTTGTGTTTATGCTCTGGGGTGCATATGCTCAAAAAAAAGCAGCGTTTGTTGATAGAGAACGACACTGTATCCTTGTTGCGCCACATCCATCGCCGTTATCAGCACATAGGGGGTTCTTCGGCTGTGGCCATTTTAAAAAAGCAAATCAATTTCTCGCTAGCAAAGGCTTTGATGCGATAGATTGGTTGGGCGTAACTGCATAATATGTAACTGTCTTTTTGTAGTAGAGATAAAGAAACAAATAAAGTAGGAGAAAATTAATGGTTGAATCACCCACAAATAAGCTAATTATCGAACAAAGAGGACACACTTTGGTGATAACTATTAATGCACCTCCTGCCAATACTTGGGACTCTGAAAATCTTTCGGGCCTCGTCGATGTTATAGAGCAATGTAACGTTGATGCTAGCGTTTATGCGGTCGTAATAACGGGTAAGGGGGAGAAATTTTTCTCGGCTGGCGCAGATCTCAAATTATTTGCTGATGGTGATAAAAAGGTTGCTACCGGGATGGCCGATAATTTTGGAGCAGCATTTGAGACATTGTCTCGATTTCGCGGTGTAACAGTGGCTGCTATAAATGGTTTTGCGATGGGAGGAGGCCTAGAATGCGCCTTAGCGTGTGATATTAGAATTTGCGAAACACAAGCTAAATTGGCTTTGCCGGAGGCTACAGTAGGTCTCTTGCCGTGTGGTGGAGGAACTCAGAATTTAGCATGGTTAGTAGGTGAGGGCTGGGCGAAGAGGATGATACTTTGTGGAGAGAGAGTGGGCTCAGAGACAGCCCTTAAGATCGGGCTTGTAGAAGAGGTAGTCGAAAGTGGAAAATCTCTTAATAGAGCAATGGAGCTTGCGGAAATGGTTGGGAAACAGAGTCCCCCCGCTGTTTCGGCGTCTAAAGAGCTCATACAAAAGGCGCGTTCTGGCAATATAAATGATTCTTACGATGTTGAAAGAGGGGCTTTTGTTTCCCTATTTGATACATTAGATCAAAAGGAAGGTGTCCAAGCCTTTCTTGAGAAACGGTCCCCTGAATGGGTTAACGGCTAGAAATAGGAAGTTTTATGCGACCTCTTAATAAGGATAGCGATCCAGTATTATATTTTGAGCATTCTACGGCATCCAATCATGTAATTGCGCACGCTCGATTGAATGTTGAGTCTACGCTGAATTCTCTTAGTTTGGATATGATTGAATCTTTATCTACTATGATTGATCACTGGCGACAAAGAGATGATATCGTTGCCTTGATTTTTAGTGGGGCGGGAGATAGAGCGTTTTGTGCTGGGGGTGATATTCAAGCGCTTTACCATGCCATTAAGGAAAACCATGCTTCGGGCAGTCTTGTTAATTCATATCCATTTGATTTTTTTGAGAGAGAATATCGATTAGATTTCCAGATTCATACTTTCCCAAAACCTGTTATTGCCATCGGGCACGGAGTTGTGATGGGTGGTGGTTTGGGTATTTTCTCTGCTGCTGATTATAGAGTAGTTACAGAACGATCTAGAGTGGCTATGCCAGAGGTTACTATAGGGTTGTTTCCGGATGCCGGACAAACATGGTTGCTCCGTAATATGGAGCCGCACTATGCTATTTTTCTCGGTGTTACGGGAAGTCATATCAATGCTGCAGATGCGTTGGAAATTGGTTTGGGAACACATTCGCTAGATAGCGATGCTAGGAGTCAATTAATTGACGATCTGTGTGCTTCTGATTTTTCATCTGACATTAACGAAACTATAGATGCTGTTTTGCTCGATTTGCCAATGGCTTCTCTTCCAGATAAACAAATAGACCTCATTCCAGAAAACCTATCCGTTGCTAAAGCCCCTTCGGAAGTAGTGCTCGATATTAAGAACCTTCAGGGCGAGAGCGAATGGATCGATCGGGGGATAAGTGCTATGGAAGGCGGATGTCCAACGACTATAGGTATTACGTTAGAGCAGATTAAGAGATCTTATGATATGAGTTTGGCAGAAGTATTTCAGATGGAAATTGTTATAGGGACTCATTGTGCCAACAACGAGGATTTTATGGAAGGAGTGCGTGCTCTTCTCATTGAAAAAGATAATAATCCGAGTTGGAAGTATAAGAATATGAATGACCTTCCGGTTAGTTATGTCCAGGGGCATTTCAAAGATCCGTGGGTTGGGATCCCCAATCCACTTTCCGATTTAGGGGAGTAAGTTATGGCTAAGGTTGGTTTTGTAGGTTTAGGGAACATGGGCGGCCATATGGCGCGGAATCTAGTCGCTGCCGGGCACGAATTAAAGGTTTTCGATTTAGTAGAGGAATTAATGGCTGCCATAGATGGTGCGGCGTCCCAGAGTTCTGCGCAAGATGCTGCTTCGGGAGTTGATTATTTGATTAGTATGTTGCCTGCGGGAAAACACGTAATGACTTTGTATCAGTCTATTTTTGATAGTTTGTCTGAAGGCACACTCTTGATTGATTGCAGTACAATTGATGCCGCTACTGCCCGGAATGTTTCACAATTAGCTCTTGAACGTGGACTCGCGATGTTGGATGCGCCTGTCTCCGGTGGAACAGGTGGAGCTGAGGCAGGAACTCTTTCTTTTATGATCGGTGGATCTGCAAATGATCTCGAAAAAGCCCGGGCATTGTTCGAGGTGATGGGAAGTAATATATTTCATGCAGGTGATAGTGGCGCAGGTCAGATTGCTAAAGCTTGTAATAATATGCTGTTGGCGGTGCACATGGCGGGGACAGCAGAAGCGCTTGCTATGGGAGTTAAAAACGGGCTAGACCCAGCGGTTCTTTCAGAGGTAATGAAACTGTCATCTGGAGGAAATTGGTCTCTCAACGTATATAACCCTTATCCAGGAGTTATGGAGTCCGTGCCAGCGTCTAGAGGTTACGAAGGCGGCTTTTTGGTGGACTTGATGACAAAAGACCTGGATTTGGCCATGGATACAGCTGCACAATCAAGAAGTTCTGTTCCGATGGGCGCTTTGGCGAAGAGTTTGTATAGAATGCACGAGCAGGCTAATGACGCAGGCGGTCTCGATTTTTCTAGTATTCAAATGCTTTATACGTCAGATCTTATTAATTAGAGGACAGTTCCTGAAACATAGTGGTGGCGGATTCTACTGGAAAACCTGTCTTGTTTGCGATGACAGATAAAGAAATACCTTCTGCATCATCACCGTCAACGTTAATTACTGTGCCAATTATTGTCTGATCGGTAGTTACGATATCATCACCTTCTTTTGGCCTTGTCCCCGTCCAGAACAGCTGCTTCAAGGTCCGTTTTACTGAGCCTCTGTGTTGTGCGCGGGCTATTATTTCCTGGCCGAGGTAACAGCCCTTGTCAAAATTGATTGCTCCGGATTCAGTTAAACCAAGCATTTGAGGTAAAAACCTTCCTGAAGTTTCATTCATTAATAAGCAGAGGTTTTCACGGATTAATTCGCCGATCCATCTTTCTGTGTTCTTTGGCGATTTCTGGGGAGCATCGGATAATGAATTATCTTCGTAAAAAATATGGAGGTACTGGTTTTGCGCTAGCTGTAGACCTTTACCATCTAGAGGTTCTCTTGAGCCATAGATTTTTGATTTTTTACCGAGGTTACTTCCTTCTGTATTTGAGAAGGCCAAATAGGGAGTGAAGAACATTAGTAGGGGGTCTACTAAGCTGTTATGAAGTATAAGATCAATCGTTTCGTAATCATTTCTAAGAGCCCAGCCATTGGCTACAGCGCGACCCTTTATATTGCATATTGACCAGAGGGTTGGCTTCGTATCCCCTATTTTCGTAGTGTCGCATGTAAGGTACCCTTGGAGAAAATCAACGGTGTCGGCACCTTTGAACCTGGCAATAGCCAGTTCCGGGATGGGAAAGATAGTGTTATCGCGATCATGACTACTAGATTTGCTTTTGTTCGAGCTTAAATCACTAGATGGCATTACTATGGTTATCCTGCGGATTAAATATACTAGAAACAATACTAACCTATTTGATATAGCAAAAAATATGCAAGAAACGGTTCATCAGATCCGCAGAAAACTAATTTGGCGAGCTAATCGAGGGCTCCTTGAACTCGAATTACAGCTGAAGCGATATTTCGATGCTCATATTGGGGAAATGCCCTTAAGACATTTATTGTTACTTGAGGAGTTTTTGGCTTACGATGATGTTGTTCTTTATGACTGGCTTCGGGGCTTGGATGATTCTTGTCCTTCCCATCTTCTATCAATTGTTCAGCAAATTAGAGTGCTCAACAGGAGATGATTCAGCTTGCTAACGGCTGTGAAAAATCTAGAGCTGTTACGGATTTTTTTGAAAGAATTGTGTTCTTGGTACTAGGGTCAGGTTCTGGATGATCAATATTATAATGTAACCCACGACTCTCTTTTCGAGAAAGGGCGGAATGCACGATTAGGTCGGCCACATGGATTAGATTTCTTAGCTCTATAAGGTCGCTGCTTACACGGTAGTTACTATAGTATTCATTGATCTCTTGTTTAAGGAGCTCAATTCGTCTCTGCGCTCTTTGTAGTCGCTTGTCTGTTCGGACAATGCCAACGTAATCCCACATCGATCTTCGTAGCTCATCCCAGTTGTGGGAGATAATTACTTCCTCGTCTGAATTCGTGACTTGGCTTTCATCCCATTTGGGAATCTTTGTTTGTAAAAGCTTTGTATCCAACCTTTCTATTATATCTCTAGCTGCTGATGTTCCAAATACTAGGCACTCCAGTAGGGAGTTGCTAGCTAAGCGATTGGCCCCATGCAATCCGGTGCAGCTTGTTTCTCCGATTGCATATAAACCTGATATATCAGTTGCTCCTTTTTGATCTACTAATACCCCTCCACATGTATAGTGTGCGGCTGGGACAACGGGAATAGGATCTGTTGATATATCTATTCCATGATCTTTACAGCGCTGAGCAATTGTCGGGAATTGTTGTTCGATAGCTTGTTTTGGTCGATGGCTTATATCCAGATATACACATTCTATTCCCAGCCGTTTAATTTCGTGATCAATGGCGCGAGCAACAATATCCCTTGGCGCTAATTCCATTCGGGGATCAAAGCGTTGCATGAATCTTTCTCCGGACGGCAATCGTAGTATTCCTCCTTCCCCCCTTACAGTTTCACTTATTAAGAATGATTTATTTAATGGATGGTAGAGGCATGTGGGATGAAATTGATTGAATTCCATATTGGCCACTCGACAGCCCGCTCTCCAAGCCATAGCGATACCATCGCCCGTAGAGCCATCAGGATTTGTTGTATATAAGTAACCTTTACTGGCTCCGCCAGTTGCTAAAATAGTGAATTTGGACTGAAAGACCTCTACGTGTCCTGTGCTAGTGTTGAGGACATAGGCTCCTGCGCAATGTTTAGAATTCTTCACTGTCTCGTCAAGGGTTATTAAGTCGATGGCTACGCGGTCATTAAATAATTCGATATTAGGGTGGTCCAGTGCCCGTTCAGTAAGACGTTCATTGATAGCTCTGCCGGTCGCATCCGCTACATGAAGAATTCTTCGAAAAGAGTGTCCTCCTTCTTGCGTTAGATGAAAACTATTTTGAGATTGATCAAATTCAACGCCCCAATTGATTAAACTATCAATAATCTCGGGCGCTTGAGCGACAGTTGTACTGACGATCATCTCGTTACATAGCCCTGCTCCTGCAGAGATAGTATCTGCCGCGTGTGAGCTAACACTATCAGCGGGATTCGTTACCGCCGCGACTCCCCCTTGCGCCCAATGACTCGCGCTGCTCTCAATTCCTCCTTTGCAAAGCATGGTTACCCTGCAGTGTTCTGCTAGATTTAGGGCAGAACACAAACCTGCGGCGCCCCCCCCTATAACTAAAACATCAGTTGAAAATCTTTGGCTCATTTGTCAGTTTTTCAGTACGCTCCAGGGTATTATAGACTTCTTAGTATTAAGGTTCAGCTTGCGTTAATTTACTTTCAATATGATATTACAGACATTAATCGATAAGTTAGGTGTTATGAATTTATTTAGAGTTTCTGGCTTTCCCCTTTCTTTTTTATTGTTCTCTAGTCTCTCTGCGTTAGGTTTTGCAAAAACAGGAGATTTTCCTAATTTTAATGAGTTGGTATCAGAGAATTCTCCAGCCGTAGTTAATATTAGTGCGCTTGGGAAAAAAAATAATCGGATACAAAGCCGCAGTGATCAGTTAGACCCGTTGTTTGAAAGGTTCTTTGGGGGTCCTGGGAATAGGGGTAGATCATCCCCTCAGAAAAGATCAATGGGTTCTGGATTTGTAATCTCAAGCGATGGTTATCTTCTAACTAATAATCACGTAGTGGAACATGCGGAGACGATAATCGTGCGTTTTAACGATAGACGTGAGCTGAATGCTAGACTGATTGGATCAGATCCTAGATCGGATTTAGCCTTATTGAAAGTTGAGGCTCGAGATCTTCCTAAGGTTGTTCTAGGGAATTCAGATGATTTGAAGGTGGGAGATTGGGTTTTAGCGATTGGCTCTCCATTTGGATTTGATTACTCAGTGACCGCTGGCATCGTAAGTGCAAAAGGGAGAAGTGTTCCCAACGTAAAGAATGAAAATTATGTTCCATTTATCCAAACTGATGTAGCCATTAATCCNGGTAATTCTGGAGGACCATTATTTGATCTTGATGGTCGAGTGGTAGGAATAAATTCNCAGATATACAGTAATTCTGGNGGNTATATGGGGGTTTCTTTCGCCATCCCGATTGATGTTGCTATGGAGGTTGTTGAGCAGCTTAAAAGTACTGGATCTGTTTCTAGAGGCTNNCTTGGTGTGAGNATTCAAGAAGTTAACCGTGATTTAGCAGAAAGTTTTATGTTAGATCGGCCGCATGGAGCTTTGGTTGTTGACGTTGGCGCAGATAGCGCTGCNGCCAAAGGCGGGGTGCTGGCAGGTGATATTATTACTAGATTTAATGGTATNCCAATTAATTTTTCTCATGAATTGCCCCATTTAGTAGGTCGATCCCGTGCGGGAGGAATAGCATCNATAGAGGTTGTTAGGAATGGTGAAGAGCTTGTGCTNGAAGTTGAGTTAGGGGAATTGANGAACACTGTGGATGTCAAAAATGACATTNTAAGNGATGAAATAGATGCTGGGCCTATAGGATTGAAAGTTGAANCTCTNGGAAATGAANCTCGAGATAGGTTAAGGATAAAAGGAGGGGTGAAAGTATTAAAGGCCGTCGGTCCAGCAGCTGATGCGGGTATAGTAGTTGGGGATGTTATTTCCCGACTTAATAATGTAGAGGTAAACGATGTCGAGAGCTTCCGAGTTGCNGTCAAAGAGCTCCCATCTGGACGATCTGTTCCTGTTTTAGTAGTTAAGCGCCAGGGAGNTATTATGTTTTTANCTCTCAGAGTTCCCTGATGGCTACGAGGTCCTGGATGAGATAAACTCGCGGCGCTTTCACTAGTTACTTCGTAGCGGCCTATGCCCAATATCAANAACATNCGTAATTTTTCTATTATCGCGCATATCGATCACGGAAAATCGACCCTGTCTGATCGATTGATTCAGTTGTGTGGTGGCTTGTCAGAGAGGGAAATGGAAGCGCAAGTTCTCGATTCTATGGATCTAGAACGCGAAAGAGGAATTACTATAAAGGCGCAGAGTGTAACNTTGTTCTATACGGGACTTGATGGTATTGAGTACCAGTTGAATTTTATAGATACCCCGGGGCATGTTGATTTTACTTACGAGGTATCGCGCTCGCTTGCCGCATGTGAGGGNGCTCTACTTGTAGTAGATGCGGCGCAAGGTGTTGAGGCGCAATCAGTCGCTAACTGTTATACCGCTATAGAGCAAGGGCTCGAGGTTATGTCAGTTCTTAACAAAATTGATTTGCCGCAAGCAGAGCCAGAACGGATAGCACAGGATATTGAGGATATTATCGGTCTCGATACCAGCGATATTATTAGCGTTAGCGCAAAAACCGGAGCGGGGGTNCCAGAATTATTAGAAAGATTAGTATCTGGGATACCGGCTCCACAAGGATCGATATCGAATNCACTACAAGCCCTTATTATCGATTCGTGGTTNGATAATTATTTAGGGATAGTTAGCCTGGTTCGGGTAGTGCATGGGCAAATAAAAAAGGGCGATCGTATATTAGCNAAATCCGTAGGAAAGACGCAGGTAGTTGATGAGGTTGGTATCTTTACTCCTAAACGGAAGTCGCAAGAAATTCTAGTTGCCGGAGAGGTTGGCTACATAGTAGCAGGTATAAAAGATATCAAGGGAGCACCAGTAGGAGATACACTTGTTTTAAGTTCGCAGGCTGACGTGCCGCAGCTCCCTGGNTTTTCTAAAGTGAAGCCACAGGTGTACGCGGGACTTTTNCCAGTTAACTCCGAAGATTTTGAAAGTTTTCGTGAAGCATTAGANAAATTGACCCTAAATGATGCGTCCCTATTTTATGAGCCCGAATCTTCTGATGCTCTTGGGTTCGGNTTTAGGTGTGGTTTTCTAGGAATGCTGCACATGGAAATAATTCANGAACGACTNGAGCGTGAGTANGATCTCGATTTAATTACATCGGCTCCCACTGTTATATATGAAATTGAGGACTCTAAGGGAAAGGTAGTGGAAATTGANAATCCATCTAGACTTCCTAGCGATTATAAGCAAATGAGAGAGCCTATTGCGGAGGTGAATATTCTTGTTCCCCAAGAATACGTGGGCAACGTNATGAATCTTTGTGTCGATCGTCGTGGCGTTCAAAAAAACCTACAATTCTCTAGTGGGCAAGTATCCATGACTTGGGAGATGCCTATGGGAGAGGTGGTTATGGATTTTTTCGATAGACTGAAATCGGTAAGCAGAGGTTTTGCNTCTCTAGATTATGGTTTTCTTCGGTTTGAACCGGGGGAGCTGGTTAAATTAGATATCCTTATAAATGGAGATAGAGTTGATGCNTTGTCAGTTATTGTCCATAGAATGAATGCTCAATCCCGCGGAAGATTGTTAGCCGAGAAAATGAAAGAATTAATTCCTCGTCAAATGTTTGACGTAGCTATTCAGGCTGCGATTGGCGGACAGATTATTGCTCGCCAAACAGTTAAAGCTCTGCGAAAAAATGTCACTGCAAAGTGTTATGGCGGAGACGTCACAAGAAAAAAGAAGTTGTTAGAGAAGCAAAAGGCGGGGAAAAAACGTATGAAACAGGTAGGCAGGGTTGAAATTCCTCAAGAGGCGTTTTTAGCCGCATTGAGAGTAGATAGTTAACTATGGATATAGATTTCCCGTTAGTTTTGAGTATTGCCGTCATCATCAGTGGCTGCTTATGGTTGTTTGACTGTATTGTGCTGAAACCTTCTAGAAAACGGAAAATCGACCAATTGAAGCTAGAGGGTTTATCCGCAGACGACACTGTAAGATTGCTTAAAGAACCAGTTATATTTGAGTATGCTAAGTCTTTCTTTCCCGTACTTCTTCTAGTTTTAGTTCTTCGCAGTTTTTTGGCGGAGCCCTACCAAATTCCTTCGGAATCGATGGTTCCTACGCTCACTGTCGGTGACTTTATACTAGTCAATAAGTATTCCTATGGCTTACGGCTACCTGTTTTGGGAACGAAATTTGTAGATATTGGTGAACCAGAGCGGGGTGATATAATGGTTTTTGTACCTCCGCATGATACGCGATTTTTTATTAAGAGAGTTATTGGTTTGCCTGGTGATCTCATACGTTATGAAAATAAATCAGTTTATATAAATGGAGTTCGGGCCTCGTATGATCTGGTAGAGGAATTCACAGAGATAGTGGATTTTGGTCTAGAAATTCCCGTGCAAGCTTATAAAGAAACAATCGGAGATAAAAGTTATTCTACCTACAGGTATAATTTTGTAGAACAGCCTAGGGAGTGGATGGTGCCAGAAGGATCCTATTTTATGATGGGAGATAACAGGGGCAAGAGCGAGGATAGTCGGGCTTGGCGCACCGCTTTGGGGCCTGCGCCCTTTGTACCCGAAGAAAATATAGTAGGTAAAGCGGTGGCTATTTGGATGCATAAAGATCCCGGTTGGAATTTCCCTACGTTTAATCGAAATCAGCTACTTAATTCCAAACACTAGAGACCAGTGAAAAATGGTTTTAGATAATGACGCTGCTCTATCAAGTTTGGAAAGCCAACTTGGATATCAGTTCCAAAATAGGGAAATCCTTAAATTAGCCTTAACGCATCGCAGCGCAGGTTATCCTAACAACGAGCGTTTGGAGTACCTAGGCGATGCCGTCTTAGGATACGTGATTGCCGAATATTTGTTTAAGCAGGGTTATAGTGAAGATCAGATGAGCCTAATGAGAGCAAATTTTGTTAAACGGGATACTCTGGCTGATATTGCGCGCGGAATGAACTTAGGGCGGTCTATTGTTTTAGGTGCTGGAGCGAGAAAAGATGGAGGCCATGACCGCAATTCCATTTTGGCAGATACTCTTGAGGCTATAATAGGCGCAGTACATGTTGATGGAGGTATGGATTCGGGCATATTGGTTATCAATAATCTTTTTATTAGAGGGAATTCTGACAGGTTCCTTAATGTTGATAAAGATTCCAAAACGACTCTGCAGGAGTTGCTTCAGGGGATGGGATTTTCACTACCAAGGTATATAGTGATAGATGAGTCGGGGCCCGCTCATAAACGCAGGTTTAAAGTGCGCTGTGACATAACGGAGTTAAACCTTTCATTTGAATCATTGGGTGGTAGTCGAAAGGAAGCTGAGCAGAGAGCGGCGGGAAACCTTATAGATATGGTTAAAGAGCGTGGGTAACAGTGGGCTACAATGTGGATATGCAGCAATCGTTGGCAGGCCTAATGTAGGGAAGTCTACTTTACTAAATTATTTACTTGGGCAAAAAATCGCTATTACTTCTCGGAAGCCCCAGACTACAAGGAAGGTTCTTCTTGGGGTCGACACCTCTGGCTCTAAGCAGGTTATATATGTCGATACCCCTGGTATCCATAAATCTGATGATAGAGCTATGAATAAGTATATGGTTCGATCAGCGTTATCTGTTTTCCATGATGTTGATGTGTTAATCATGTTGGTTGATAGAGGATTCTGGAAGTCTGAAGACGAACTTGTTTTAAGGCATATAAAGAATTTTAAGGGGGGTAGGTTTCTAGCAATCAATAAAATTGATCTGCTTAAGGAAAAGAATGCTCTTCTGCCAATAATAGATAGACACCGGGACGCTGGTTGTTTTGATCAGATTTTTCCTATATCTGCCTTAAATTCACAAGGGTTAGATCCATTGCGCGGTGCTGTAATGGAGGTATTACCAGAGCAGCCTCATTTTTTTCCACCAGACCATATAACCGATCAGTCAGAACGGTTTTTAGTATCTGAAATAATTCGCGAGAAGTTGATGAGGAATTTCGGTGACGAAATTCCTCATAGAGCAGCAGTAGTCATAGAGCAGTATAAAGATAAAGGGCATTTATTGGATGTTGTAGCCGAGATATATGTCGAAAGAACTGGTCAAAAACGTATTCTAATTGGAAAGAATGGTGAGGGCCTAAAGCGCATTGGCATAGAATCTCGATTAGATATCGAGCGTTTGGTAGGGAAAAAGGTGATGTTGCGGCTTTGGGTAAAAGTTAAAAGAGGATGGACTAATGAGATATCAGCTCTGAAGCGAATGGGCTATGACTAGAGTAATTAGTGAGGAGGGCATTATTCTTCATACCCGTCCTTATAGAGAAACTAGCTTATTAGTTAAGGTCATTACAAAAAACTATGGATTAATCACAGGGGTAGCAAAAGGAACTCGGGGTTCAAAAAGAGGGAATATTTTGCAGCCGTTTAATCGCTTCCTACTCAACTGGAGTGGATCCACTTCCTTAGTTAATTTAAATAGTTATGAAATGTTATCTTTTGTAACTCTCGCAGGAAGGCAAACTACTCTGGCGTTTTATCTGGCTGAGCTGTTAATAAGACTGTTGCCTGAGGGTGAAGAAATGCCAAGAGTTTTCTTGGCTCTTGATTGGGCCTTGAAAAACATAGGAAATTCTACCTTGGATTCGGAGGTCACCTTAAGAACCTTTGAAAAGCTTTTGTTGGAAGAGATTGGATATGGGATAGATTTCAATTTCGAGTATGTATCTGGAAAGGAGATACAGCCCGATCGGTACTATGTTTTGGTAGGAAACCAAGGTTTTATAGCCGCGCCAAACGAAGAAGGATTTTTAGGTAGTAACCTGTTAGATATATCGGAAGCTAGATTTTTGGGAGCGGGATCACGCCGTGCAGCGAAAAATATATTCAGAGCCCTGTTAAATGAACAATTAGGAGATAGGCCT